>DASZGZ010000360.1:0-3805 GCA_035938355.1 Acidobacteriaceae bacterium | reverse complement strand
GCCGCCGCAAGCGTCTCCCGTGCAGGCCGTGGCGTCACCACCACGATGCGCCGGACGCCGGCCACCTGCGCTGGAATCGCGGTCATCAGGAGCGAGGAAGGCAGCGGATGCCGTCCGCTCGGAACGTAGCAGCCCACCGATGCAAGAGGACGCACGCGTTGTCCCGTCTTCACCCCAGGTACTGGCTCCGCGTCCCACTCCTGCGGCAACTGGCGCTTCGCGAACTCCATGATGTTGCGTGCAGCCAGCTTCAGAGCGGCATGCAGCTCCGGACTGGTCTCCTCCCATGCGCGATGCAGCTCGCCGGCAGCGATGCGCAGCGGCTGCTTCCGCGCCACGCCGTCAAAGTGTGCGCGCGCTGACAGCAACGCACGGTCGCCGCCGCGCCGCACATCGTCCACGATGCGCTGCGCCTGCCGCTCGACACGATCCAAGCCTGCCGTCCCGCGACCTTCCAGCGACTGGAGCAGCCGCTCGACCTTTTTGGCCCCGCCACCGCTGGTTGTCAGTAGTTCCAAAGTTCTCCTCCCGAACGACACTCGCCTGCGTTAGATGACGACCTTATTCAGCGGATACTCCACGATGCCGGTTGCGCCTGCGGCCTTCAGGCGCGGCAGCACATCGCGCACCACGCCTTCTTCCAGAATGGTATTCACCGCAGTCCACTCTGCATCGCGCAGCGGCGAAACCGTCGGGGAATTAAGTGCCGGCAGCACCTGCAGCACAGCATCCAGATTGTCTCTGCGCACATTCAACATCAGGCCAACCTGCCCCTGCGCCGCAATCGCACCGTTCAGCATCAGCGCCAGGTTGTTCACCTTTTCGCGCTTCCACGCGTCCTGCATGGCCTCGCGGTTCGCAATCAGATGCGTCTCGCTCTCCATCACAGTGTCGATGATGCGCAGCCGGTTTGCGCGCAGCGAGCTGCCGGTCTCCGTCACTTCCACAATTGCATCGGCCAGCATCGGAGGCTTCACTTCCGTCGCGCCCCAGCTGAACTCGACACGCACATTCACGCCCTTCGCCGCAAAATATCTCTTCGATACTTCCACCAGCTCCGTCGCAATTGTCTTGCCATTCAAGTCCTCAGCGCGCCGGTACGGTGAGTCCTCCGGCACGGCGAGCACCCAACGAACCTTGTTGCGGCTCTGCTTGGCATAGGTCAGGCTGGCTACGCTTTCCACATCCAGCCCGCTCTCAACGACCCAATCGACGCCGGTCAGGCCCGCGTCCAGCACGCCCTTCTCCACGTACCGCGACATCTCCTGCGCACGGATCAGCATGCATTCAATCTCGGCATCGTCGATCTGCGGAAAATACGAGCGGCCATTCGCGTAAATGCGCCAGCCGGCTCGCTCGAACAGCGCGATCGTCGCATCCTGCAGGCTTCCCTTAGGAATACCCAGCTTCAGCTTCTTCCCGGTTGCGGTCACGCGCGCACCTCGGCGGCGGTCTCCACCGCAATCGGCCGCGTGAAGCAGCTGACAGTGCCTTCGTGGCACACAAGCCCATCGCCCTCAACTACGACCTCGAACAGTAGCGTGTCCTGGTCGCAATCCGTGAAGGCCTTCACGACACGCAGGCGATTGCCGCTGCTCTCGCCCTTCATCCACAGCTTCTGCCGCGTCCGGCTCCAGAAAGTGACAAAGCCGCTCTCCAGTGTGCGCCTGTAGCTTTCTTCATTGAAAAAGCCCACCATCAGCACTTCCTTACTGGCGGCGTCCTGCACGATGGCCGGCACCAGGCCATCCATCTTTGCGAAATCGATTGTTGCCTCGCTGCTGCTCACGTGTTCTCTCCGTTTGGTTCACCTGAATGCAAAAAGCCCACCGTTGCTTGGCATCGGCGGGCTGCTGGACCTGATCTCGGGTTTGCTGCTTATTTTCCGGAGGAGTCCGCCGACACGTTCGCCACGTGGTGATGATGGGCATGGCGATGGTGGCGGTGAATGGTCATACTCCGTAGCAATAACGCTAGCGGCTCGGCCGCAAAGTGTCAACTGACGCGGCTATCCCCTCGCCGCACAGCCCATCGAGCCCGACCGGCTCGCCCATTCCGCGGCCACGCAATCTTCTGCCGCAACCGGCTCCACAGCGTGCCCCACAAACCATGCGTGCTCATGTGCGCTTCTAGAGGCGCCTTCGCCTCCACGCGAGTGCCCTTGCCCGCCTGACTCGTGACGGCAAGCTGCGCGCCGATACTGCGGGCACGCTTTTCCATTCCCCGCAGCCCAAAGCCGCGCGTCTGCTGCGCCGCATCGAAGCCTCGTCCCTCGTCCTCCACGGCAAGAGTGACGCGCTTCACCTCGTAATCGACGGAGAGCACAATCTGCCGCGGATCTGCGTGCCGCACCGAATTCACAATTGCTTCCCTGCCGATATGAAACAGCGCATCGGCCACACGAACCGGAATGTGCGCGGGCACTCCACGTCCCTCCGTGCGTCCTTTGCGAACGATCTGCACATTTCCGCCGGCCACAATGCTCGCTGCGCACTCTTCGAGCGCCGCGCCCAGCTCCTTGCCCGCCGGCCACTCTTCGCGCAGCATCGCGATGCTCAGGCTCGCCTCTTCGTGGGTCTGCCGAACTACGTCGCATGCCAGCTCAATCTGCTGGTTCACGCGCTCGATGCCCGCGTGATCTGCCTGCTCAAGCCCATTGCGGATGCCCTGCAGCTGGAAAGCGACGCCCGCGAAACTCTGCGCTAGCGTGTCATGCAGCTCATGCGCCAGCCGCTCCCGCTCCTGAACAATTGCGCGCCAGCGCCACTGCTTCGCGCGGCTGTAGAGATACTGCGCCAGCAGGCAGAACAGCAGAATCGCCGAGCCGATCTCCGCCAGCCGTGATGGAGTCCACCATGGCGGCCCTGCCAGCCGGTCGATGTCTTCGGCCGAACGCAGCAGCAGTGCAAACGAGGTCACGCCCTGGGTGTAACGGCTCTCCAGGGTGCACACTCCGCGCAGGTTCAGCAGACTGCGCGGCATCAGGCGCCGATAAAACTGCGCCGGTTGACCGGCCGGAATGAAGGCGCGAAATGCCTGTGCCCCGCTGGCGAGTTCGAGCGCCAGCATCTTGCCGTCCGCCTCCTCGTGCATGCCCGTCAGCTCGCCCTGCACCTCAACCAGCCGCGCATCGTAGTTGCCGGTGGCCGCCTGGCCAGCCGTAATGGACAACGGCGCTGCCGGCGTAAGGTCCCACAACAGTCGCACGCGGGCGTGTGGAAGCATCGCGGCAGCCCCGATCGGATCGCCGGAGGCTGTCGGAGCGGCCGTGGCCTCTACCTCGTCGCCCAGGTTCAAGGCAGGCGCGATTGGATCGGGCAACGCAATCCCACCGGTGTCATCCTGAATAAAGAGCACGGGCGAGGTCAGCGAAACTGTGCCTCGTACTGTTACCAATTGCGCTGGCGTGTCACGAATCCATTCCGCAACGCGTGCAATCGGCGTGATCTCAGTCTGCGGTCCCTGGTCGCCGAAGAAGCGCCGTCGCAACGCCTCGTCGTCAAACGTAGGAAAGCTATGGGTAGCATTGAAGGCGGCTTCGCTCTTCGGGTAATCCGGATGCAGCACACGTGGCGACGGTCCCGCGAGCGCTACTAGGTCGGCTTCCCTGGCGGGCACGACCTGCACGTTGCGCCAGGCAGCGCCCGTTGCCAGCGAGCGCAATCCGATGCGGCCGCTGCGTACGCAGTCCGGCTCCTGAACGACTGCGACTGCCTCGTGCGTCGATCCCAGTTCGCTGGCCCTCGCGGCAATGCTGCAACCCACCACCACGACATCCAGGTGATACCAGACATGGCTGCGCAGA
>DASZGZ010000359.1:0-3654 GCA_035938355.1 Acidobacteriaceae bacterium | reverse complement strand
GGACCGCAAAACGTCACGGACTTGATCCTTGAACGTGTCCGCAAATTTGACGGCCTCATACGCAGTGATCGGGTCGCCGAACTGCTTGGTTCTGAACTGGGGATACTCCTGCACGAGAGCATCGGGCCAGGTCATGAAATCCTTTTGAGTCTCGTAGGCCTCGCGCCACACCTTCGACTGTTGCGTCTCGACGTAGCTGTCCTGCTTCTGGTAAGCCTTGACCCATTTCTCGTTCTTCGGATCCTTGATGCCCTCCCCCTTCTTCTTGGCGGCGATCATGGCGTCGCGCTCTTTGCTGACCGCGTCGCTCACGCCACCGATCAGGCAAAAGAGCGGGATCAGCACCAGCAGCACGCACAGTCCGGTGCCAATCCAGAAGTGGTGCTTGATGAGCATTTCTTTATCGATCTTGGCTGCCATGGAATGAACCTTTTAAAAAATGATGCTTCCCGTAAGCACGGCAGGTTAACCTACCTGCCCACCCGACCAAAAGCCAAGTGACCTTCCGCTGCGCGGTTAATTTCTTCCGCCGCCCATACCCATACCCATTCCCATTCCCGTGCCGCCGCTCGCCGGGGCGGCTGTATCTTCGGGTGGCATGAGGTCATCGGAAAACTTCGTCGGTTCGCGCCAGACGAACAGGATGACGAATTCGGTGCGGCGGTGAACACCCTTCTTTTTCTTCTCCTCCTCGGGCTGCGACATGGCCGCGCCGGGGAAGCCGGTGCCGCCCATCGGTAGACCGAAGCCGCTGCGGCCGGCCATGCCGGCGCCCATCTGCGGCATCGTCATCTGCTTGCTTTGCGCGGCCATACCTCCTTGCCCGCCTTGCCCCATGCGTATGCCACCCATGCCCATACCCATTCCCATGCCCATTCCCGGCGCGCCGCCGCTGCCGCCGCCTTCGCTCCCGAGCGGACTCCAGCCGCTGGTCGAGGCCACGCTGCCTGTCCCACCGCCGCCCAGGCCCATGGCGCTTGGCGGGCCGCCGGCGCCACCCTGTCCCTGTCCGCCTCCGCCTCCACCCATCGCTCCCATCATCATGGAACCAGCGGCGCCGCCGCCCGTGCCACCGACAAAGCCGTCGGCCACCCGGCTGTTGATCAGTTCAAAGGTGGCCGGGTCAAACTCGGTCTTGGAAACGAATCTGTACAGGGCCACGTGGCTTACCTGGTTGTAGTCGTCCTTTGCTGCTTCGCCGGCAGCGCCGGGCGCCGCTGTCGCGCCGGCAGCCGGGGCAGACGTAGCTGAGGCGCTGCTGGTTTGCGGGGCTGTTGCTCCCGCGGACGGAGCGCCCTGCTGCGCGGTCTTGGCTGCATCGGCGCTGGCGCCTTCGGCAGGCGGCGCTACCACTTCCTGAAGGGTGGCGACGTGGATCGGCGTTCTGGCCAGGTTTTCCACGATCGCTTTCTGGACAAACTTGAAACCGAAGCGATTGTAGGTGTAGCCGCGCAGCTCCACCACCCAACCCTTCGCGTCCGCCGCCGGCGTGTTCTTCTGGTCCTTTTCGCTCATGGTGTTCCACATGAACGAATCCGCCTTGACGCTATTGAAGTAGCCCGACAGGCTCGGGGTGTACACGCAATACATCGACTCCACGTTGGCCTGGACAAGATCGTCGCGCAGCTCTTCTTCGTCGAGTTTGTCGGCAGCCTTGGCCGTGCCCTTCTGCTGCGCCTGGAACTTGAGCCAGGTTTGTTGCGCGTTGTAGTTCCAGAAAAGTTGCTTGGCCGATTTCGGATCATCCTTCATGACCGCGGTGTTCAGATTGGAGCCGTCGGGCTTGGGCAGGGCCCGGTTCACGAAGTTGTTAAACTGGATCCAGTTCAGGCGCTCTTCCTGACCCAGAATAATGCTCTTCACTGCGTTCTTGTGCTTCTCGATGAGATCCAGTTGATTCTTGACCTCGCCATCGAACCGCGAGGCGGTGGCCGCCACCTCGTCGACCTTCTTCATCTTCTCCTTGACTTCCTGGGAAGCGACCGCCACGAACTGACGATTGTAGCCCATCGCTAGAATGGCGGTGCCGAACAGGAGCGCCGCGGCGGCCGTCACCGCCCACGGCTTTTTGGCGCGGATCAGGCGCTCGACGCGAATTTCCTGCGGCAGCAGGTTCGTGTGCAGCCGGGCGCTGTGCAGGCCCTGCAAGGCCAGGCCGTAAGCCACCGCGAAGCTGAGAACGTTTTCCGTGTACACCGGCGCCGTGACGACTTCGTCGCCGACCAGGCGTTCGAGCTTTTGCAGCTTGCGGACGTCGAGTTGCAGCTTTTCGCTCAAGAACTTTTGCAAGCCGGGGAGCCGGAAGGCGCTGCCGAGTCCCATCATGTACTGGATAGAAGCGTCGCGATGCGTGTTCGTGAAGTAGCCGAGCGAGCGTTGCACCTCGCCGACAAAGTCGTTGAGCACCGGCTTGAGAGAGCTGAGGATCTGTTTGAGCTCGGGGGACTTGGTGGCGTTGCGTTTCAGGTGCTCGGCCTTGGCGAAGGTGAGCTTCATGTCCTTGGTGAGGGCGCGCGTGAAGTGGTTGCCGCCCAGCGGAATCGGCCGCTGCCAGATGATGCGGTTGCCGTCGGTGATCACCAGGTTGGTGTTGTCGGCGCCGATGTCGAGAGCGACCACACACTTCTTGCGGCCGCCCGGTTCCTGGGGCTCGCCCGCATCGTCGGCAGCCTTCTGCAGCAGGTCGTACGACACATAATTGCACAGCGCCAGCGGCGCCATTTGCACGATCTGCACTTCGACGTTCACGTCCTTGAAATGCTGCAGGTAGCGGTTGACCGTGTCGCGCTTGATGGCGAACAGGCCGATTTCGGTCTCCATGGCGAAGCCGTCGGTGACGACGCCGGAGCTGAGCTTCTGGTAATCCCACACCACCTCTTCGAGGTTGAACGGGATTTGCTGCTTGGCTTCGAAGCGGACGATGTCGCCGATCTTCTTTTCCTCGACGGGCGGCAGCTTGACGAAGCGCGCCAGGCCGCTCTGTCCGGGAATGCTGATGGCGACGGTGTCTCCCTTGAGGCTGTTCCGTGACAGGAACTTCTCGAGGGCCTCGCGGGTCAGCTGGTCGGGATCGGCATCGGGCTGGCTCAGGATTTTCGGATGCTCGACGTAGTCAAATGCGGTCGCGGTGACCTGGCCGTCGATTTGCTCCACGCGAATGGCCTTCAAGGCACATTGGCCGAGGTCAATCCCCCATACACCTGGTTGAACTGGCATAGAAGTTGGTCCTCTTTCGCCGCGCGATGCACGGCAAATACGACGATCACCGTAGAGTCGATGCGTCTTCTCTCACCGTGAAAGGGTGCGTTCCCGAAACTGTTTACTCAAACTAACATGGGGCAATCACATCTGTCAACTGCCGCACACGAACGAAGAGTGGTTACAACGGTGAGACGAGAGGAAGGTGCGGAAAGTTCCAATGAAAAGTGTCGTGCCTGCGTGTAGCTCGGGCAGGCGCGGAATAGGCGAAAGTAGCGACGGAAGTGGTAGAAGTGATCGTAACGGTAGTAAATGTAGTCTGAGCCTGAAGCGTTAGCGAAGCATTCCAGCGCAGGTCTGAGCCTGAAGCGCTGGACCTGAGCGTTATCGAACCATCCCAAACGCCTGTCTGAGCCTGAAGCGCTGGGGCCTGAGCGTTAGCGAACCATCCCAAAC
>DASZGZ010000358.1:0-4400 GCA_035938355.1 Acidobacteriaceae bacterium | reverse complement strand
TTCGCGGCAAGTGCTGATGCCGATGCAATCTGCTCATGCTTCCATGCATCGTCGCGACCCAGCTCCTTCGCCAGCAGTGTGGCGACGGGCTCTATCATGCGCTGCGCTGCTCTTGCGTTCAGGAACAGCGCACGCGTGCGGCGCGAGAGCACATCATCCACAGTGCGAGCCATCTCCTCACGTGCTGCCCACACTACCTCAGCGCCGATGTACGGGAGCGATGCGTCGAGTCGCGCCGCAAGGGAGGCATCGCTTTGAGCGAGAGCCTGAACTCCTTCCGCATCGCTGCCATAGACCCAGAGCGGACCCAGATCGTCAATCTCTTCGCGATATCCATGAATGTGCAGAGTGCGTGTCACGCATGGCTTTTCATCGAGACGACCGAGTGTGATCGCGTGATCGACGCAATCTTCTGCCATGTGCCGATAGGTGGTCCATTTACCGCCTGCGATCGTGAGTAGACCGGAATCATCTACGTGGATGGTGTGATCGCGCGAGAGAGCAGCTGTCTTCCCAGAATCCGATCCAGCAGCTTTGACCAGAGGGCGAATACCGACGTACACGCTGAGGATGTCTTCGCGGCGCGGCGGACGGCTGAGGTACCGCTCGGCGGTTTCGAGGATGAATTCGATCTCCTGATCCATCGGTAAAGGATCATAGGAAGGCCCGTCGATGGGGGTATCCGTCGTGCCTACGACTGTGTGGCCGTGCCAGGGGATGGCGAAGAGCACACGGCCGTCGCTGGTGTGCGGCACCATGATGGCGGCGTCGCCCAGTAGAAAAGAACGCTCGAAGACCAGGTGAATACCCTGGCTGGGTTCGATCATGGCGCTGGCCTGCGGATCAGAGAGCCGGCGCACCTCGTCGGTGAAGATGCCTGTGGCGTTGATCACCACGTTGGCCTGCGCGGTGAATTGCCGGCCGCTCTCGCTGTCCAGAGCGACCACTCCATTCACGAAACCATCGTCATCCTTCGTGATTTCGACGACTCCGGCGTAGTTCAGCAGGGTTGCATTGTGATCGGCAGCAGTTCTCGCAAGATGGATGAGCAGTCGCGTGTCGTCGAACTGGCCGTCGTAGTAGACGACGCCGTGTTTAAGCCCCTCTGTCTGGATGTTGGGTAGACGTTCGAGCGTCTCCTCGCGGGAGAGAATGCGCGATCGGCCGAAGCCGTATTTGCCGGCGAGGAGGTCATAGACCTTGAGGCCTATTCCATAGAACGGCGTCTCCCACCATGAATAACTCGGTACGACGAATGCAAGGTCGTGCACGAGGTGCGGCGCATTCTGGCGTAACAGGCCACGTTCTTTGAGCGCTTCCATCACCAGAGTGACGTTGCCTTGTTCCAGATAGCGCACACCGCCATGGACCAATTTGGTGGAACGGCTGGAGGTGGCTTTCCCGAAATCCTCGCGCTCCAGCAGCAGCACGTCGTACCCGCGTGTGGCCGCATCGACGGCGATGCCCATTCCTGTGGCACCTCCGCCGATGATCACGATGTCCCAGGGCGTTGTGCGCGCTTCGACGCGCGCCAGCATCTCTTCGCGTTTCATGCTCTTGCTCCTCCACCGCTGGAATGCGAAGTGGGGTCCGGCTGATTCCAGCCGTGTGCGCGACGGACAGCTTCGCGCCACCGGTCGCGTGCGTGCTCAGCTCTGCTGCGATCCGGATTCGGCGTGAAGCGCTTACCTTCACCACGCAACTTCTGTATCTGTTGCGGACTCTCCCAGAAGCCTGTTGCCAGCCCGGCGAGGTACGCGGCTCCGAGTGAAGTCGTCTCCACCTGCTCGGGCCGCACGACAGGGATGCCAAGAACGTCTGCCTGGCATTGCATCAGTAAGTCGTTGGCTGCTGCGCCGCCATCCACCCGAAGTTCACGAAACGGGTTCCGCGTCTCCCGGTCCATAGCCTCCATTACATCCGCTACCTGGAAGGCGATACTTTCGAGGGCTGCGCGCGCGATGTGACCGGACTGTGTCCCACGCTCCAGCCCGATCATGAGCCCGCGTGCGTATGGATCCCAATGCGGAGCGCCCAGACCGACGAAGGCGGGCACGAAGACGACGCCGCCATTGTCCGGAACCGACGCCGCAAGTCCCTCAACGTCTTCTGATCTGCGAATGATGCCGAGGTTGTCTCGCAGCCATTGCACGACTGCGCCTCCGATGAATATGGAGCCTTCCAGCGCGTATTCAAGCTTGCGATTCAAACTGCACGCCAGAGTAGTGATAAGCCGATTCTGAGAGAGGACGAAACGGTCGCCTATATGCTGCAGCAGAAAACAGCCGGTGCCGTAGGTATTCTTCGCATCTCCGGGTGAGAAGCATAGTTGTCCGAAGAGCGCCGACTGCTGGTCGCCCGCAATCCCTGCGATGGCGATGGAACCGAGTCCGAGCGTTGTCGTCACTTCGCCGATGCGATCGCTCGACCAGACAACCTCCGGCATCATGCTCTCCGGAATCTTCAACAGGCGCAATAACTCCACGTCCCAGTGGCCTTCAACGATGTTGTAGAGCAGGGTGCGAGATGCGTTCGTTTGATCGGTGACGTGACGCTTGCCGCTGGTTAGATTCCAGATCAGCCAGCTGTCAACCGTGCCGAACGCGAGCTTGCCGGCTTCGGCGCTCTCTCTCGCGCCTTTCACGTTGTCGAGAATCCATGCCACCTTGGTGCCGGAGAAGTATGAGTCCAGCAGCAATCCTGTTTTCTCCCGAACCATATCCTCGGCGCCATCCTCACGCAGCCGGGTGCAAAGCGGTGCCGTGCGACGGTCCTGCCAGACGATTGCGTGGTAAACGGGCTTGCCGGTTTGGCGGTCCCACACAATCGTGGTCTCGCGCTGATTGGTAATGCCGAGGGCCACAACATCTCGCGGGCGGATACCCGCCCGTGTCAGCACCTCAACAGCTACGGTGAGCTGGGAAGTAAGAATGTCATACGGATCGTGCTCGACCCAGCCCGCACTTGGAAATCGTTGTTCGAATTCGTGCTGTGCCTGGGCTACGCTGTTGCCCTGTTGATCGAACAGAATGGCTCGTGAGCTGGTGGTGCCCTGGTCGAGAGACAGAATGTACGGCATACGGCGGCAATTATATGCATTGCCCCGAAGATGCCGGGCACAGCTACGCCGTGAGAGCGTGTTCCGTCGCGCGTGCCCGCAACGCCAAGCCGCTGGCCACGGAGGTAAATTCATTTCCGGCGCGTATCCGGTCTTTACCGAACCTGCGCTCGAAGATGCGGCGGACCGCCGGCACGAGCGAGGAGCCGCCGGTAAGGAAGACGCGGTCGACCGAACTGTCATCTACACCGGAGCGGTTCATCACTTCGGCGATGGCCTGCTCAATCGCCGCGAGGTCTGATCGAATCCAGGATTCAAATTCACCGCGGGTGACCGATGCGTGAAGGTTGAATCCGTGATCCAGGAAAGCAAAGTCGGCCTGGTCCTGCTGGGAGAGGGCAATCTTCGTGCGCTGGACGGCCTGATGCAGCTGGTAGCCGAGGTCCGCCTCGATCAACTCCGACAGCGCGGCGATCTTTTCCGGTTCGAACGCCCGGATACGGGCTGCGCGTAGCATTTCGCTCACTGCGCGGGTGCGCAGAAAGGAGAGGTGGTGCCAGTGCTCGAGTCTCACGTAGACCCAGCTTGGTACAGCGACGAGAGTCTTGTTGCCGGATTTTTCAAGCGTGCCTGCGCCGAGATGCGGCGATACAAGGTGGCGAACCAGCCGTGCATCGAAGGCGTCTCCGGCAAGGCCGACACCGCTGGTGGCGAGCAGCTCGGTTCGGTCCTCGTGCTCGGGAGCATGAGGGCGCAATCTCAGCAGGGAGAAGTCGCTGGTGCCGCCTCCAAAGTCGCCGATAAGGACCAGCTCGTCTCGTGTCAGCGTCGATGCATAGTGATAGGCCGCGGCCACGGGTTCGAACTCGAACTCCACATGTGCAAAGCCGGCTCTGGAGAACGAGTCACGCAGACGCTCGAGTGCGAATGCGTCATCGGCATCAGACCCAGCGCCGACAAAGTGTACCGGACGTCCTACCGTAGCAGTGTGGACGGGGTAGCCGAAGTAGTTTTCCGCGTGCTTGCGCAGGTCGCCGAGAATGCGGGCGACCAGATCCTCCAGAAGCTGCCGCCGGCCGAACACCTCCGTGCCAGTGAGCGTCCGGCTGGAGAGATACGATTTGAGTGACTGGATGAGCCTGCCCTTCGGCTCGGCCGCCAAATAGCGTTCGATGCCCTCCGGGCCGCTCCACGAATGGAATTGCGATCGAGTTCTGGTCTTCGTCTGCTCGAGGTAGAGGAGAGAGCGATAAGCAGCAACAAGCCCACCAGCGGCAGGGAACTGCACTAGCTGCACGCCTCCTTGTTCGTCCACCCGCGCGATAGAACTATTGGTTGTTCC
>DASZGZ010000357.1:0-9133 GCA_035938355.1 Acidobacteriaceae bacterium | reverse complement strand
AGTTCCTCAATCCCATCACAGACGGCGCCGTTCTTCCCATCCTTCACCTCAACGGCTACAAGATCGCGAACCCCACCATCCTCGCTCGCATCGAGCCAGACGAGCTGAAGTCTCTCTTCGAGGGCTACGGCTACACCCCTTTCTACCTCGAAGGCGATGACCCGGCCGAGATGCACCGCCGCATGGCCGAGACCCTCGACTCCATCTATGCGGAGATCCGTCGCATCCAGAAGCACGCCCGGGAGCAGAAGGACGCCACCCGCCCGCGCTGGCCCATGCTCATACTGCGCACACCGAAAGGTTGGACCGGCCCCAAAATCGTCGACGGCAAACAGGTCGAAGGCACCTGGCGCGCCCATCAAGTGCCACTTGAAGAAGTCCGCACTAACCCCGAGCACCTCAAGCTGCTCGTCGAGTGGATGCAGTCCTATAAGCCCGGGGAGCTCTTCGACGAAAATGGCACTCTTCGCGAGTCCATCGGCGCCGTTGCGCCACGCGGGCTCGAGCGCATGAGCGTCAACCCACATACCAATGGCGGCCTGCTCCTCCAGCCGCTCGACATGCCGGACTTCCGCAACTTCGCCGTCAAGGTCGAAAAACCCGGCGCAACTGAAGACTCCGCCACCACCATCCTCGGCAACATGCTCGAAGAGGTCATGCGCCGCAACCTCGCCACTCGCAACTTCCGCATGTTCGCCCCGGACGAAAACGCCTCCAACCGCCTTCAGGCCGTCTACAAGGCCAGCGGCAAACGCTGGGAGGCGCGCTACCTGCCGGTCGACGAAAACCTCTCCGTCGACGGCCGCGTCATGGAAGTCCTCTCAGAGCATCTCTGTGAAGGCTGGCTCGAGGGCTACCTGCTCACCGGACGCCACGGCTACTTCTCCTGCTATGAGGCCTTCATCCACATCATCGACTCGATGTTCAATCAGCACGCCAAGTGGCTCAAGGCCTGCCACAAGCTGCCCTGGCGCAAGCCCATCGCCTCGCTCAACTACCTGCTCACCTCGCACGTCTGGCGGCAGGACCACAACGGCTTCTCGCACCAGGACCCCGGCTTCATCGACCATGTCGCCAACAAGAAGGCCGACACTGTTCGCATTTACCTTCCGCCGGACGCGAACACGCTGCTCTCCGTCGCCGACCACTGCCTCCGCTCGCGCAACTACATCAACCTCACCATCTGCGGTAAGCAGCCTTCGCCGCAGTGGCTCCCTATCGAAGCCGCCGTGCAGCATTGCATCGCCGGCGTCGGCGAATGGAAGTGGGCCTCCAATTCGGATGATCCGGAAGTCGTCATGGCCTGCGCCGGCGACGTCCCCACGCTCGAAACCATGGCTGCCGTCACCGTGCTGCGCGACTGGGCGCCCGACCTCCGCGTCCGCGTCGTCAATGTCGTCGACCTCTTCACGCTCGAAACCTTCGACCAGCATCCGCACGGCATCGAGCACGAGGCTTTCGACCGCCTCTTCACCGTGGACAAGCCAGTCATCTTCGCCTTCCACGGCTACCCCACAGTCGTTCACAAGCTCACCTACAAGCGGCACAACCACAATGGATTTCACATCCACGGCTACAAAGAGGAAGGCACCACCACCACGCCCTTCGACATGACGGTGCTCAACGAGCTTGACCGTTACAGCCTCGCGCTCGACGCTGTAAGGTACGTCCCGCGCCTCAAGGACCGCTTCCCCGAGTTCCGCCAGCGCCACTCCGAGATGATGGAGAAACACAAGCTCTACGTCTCCGAGCACGGCGAAGACATGCCCGAAGTCCGCAACTGGAAATGGAGTAAGTAGCGAGCTGTCTCAAGGAGAACCGTCCTGAAGGCTTACGTCGTTGAGCATGCCGGGGGCCCATTCACCGAAACCGATCTGCCTCGTCCTGAACCAGAGGCCACGCAGGTCCTGGTACGCGTCCACGCAAGCGGCGTCAATCCGCTCGATACCAAGATCCGTGCCGGGAAGGCAGGCCACGCCCACCAGCGACTGCCCGCGGTACTTGGTCTCGACCTGGCGGGTGTCGTGGAAGAAACAGGCTCTGCCGTCTCCGCATTTCATCCGGGCGATGACGTATACGGCATGGTCGGCGGCGTGGGCGGCCTGCAGGGAACGCTCGCCGAATATGTCGCAGCCGATGCCGAGCTGATTGCGCTCAAACCGAAGTCGCTCTCCATGCGCGAAGCCGCTGCGCTTCCGCTCATCACCATCACCGCATGGGAAGGCCTCGTCGATCGAGCCAAAGTGCATGGCGGTCAAAAGGTTCTGATACATGCCGGAGCAGGCGGCGTCGGACACGTAGCCGTACAAATCGCAAAAGCTCTGGGCGCAGAGGTCTTCGCCACAGTCTCGCCGGAGAAGCGAACGATTGCGGAAGGCTTCGGTGCCATCGCGATCGACTATCGTGCTCTCTCGCCCGAACAATACGTGGCTTTGCACACGAATGGAGAAGGCTTCGACGTCATCTACGACACCGTCGGAGGTGCCACCATCGACGCATCGTTCGCCGCGGTGAAGCGTTACACCGGGCACGTCGTAAGCTGTCTCGGTTGGAGCACCCACTCGCTTGCACCGCTCTCATTTCGCAGCGCAACCTACTCCGGCGTCTTTACTCTCTTTCCCCTGCTTAGCGGCATCGGCCGCGCACGCCACGGAGAGATTCTGCGCGAAGCAGCCGCCCTGGCCGACGCAGGCAGGTTGAAACCCCTGCTCAACGATCAGCGTTTCTCTCCTGCCACCATCGCGGCCGCACACGCGCTGGTCGAATCGGGCGCCGTCGGCAAAGTAGTAGTGGAATTCTAGGGTCACCACGCCTGCCCTCATTTCCCGCAGCTGCAAACCGCCATCACTTCTCAGCAGACTTCGCAGCATCACGCTCTGCCTGCTGCACAACGACCGGCACAAGCTCACCCATCTCCGGAGGAAGCCGCACCGCCAGGTACATTAGATCGGGCGTCTCACCCACCAGCATCGCCACGCCGCGGATCGGATCGGTATTTTTCAGCAACCACGATCGCGTCCCCAGCCCCTCTGCTTCTGGCGGAGTCTGATATTCGACGAGCTCTCTGCTTAGATACGTCAGCTTGTCGCTCGGGTAAGGACCAGACGGAAACGAACTTGCCGGTTCAATGCCTTCGTCAATCACTTTTTGTAAAAACTTGCGGTAACCAGGGAAAACGCGCGCGATCATCCTCGCAACGTCAAATCTTCCTGATGTGTCTCCGTATAGGAATGAAGCTTCAATCGCTGGCCCGGTAAATCCTTTCCACTTTGTCGTTGACAGTACATCCGCAGCACGAATCGGATTGGGGCTCACATACAAAGCCTCGCCATTCGACCCATACGTCCCGAGGCAATACCACCCGCGCGGAGCTAGGACACCAGAACCCTTCTCCGCCTTGTAGTAAGCGAGTCTTCCGGCCATCTCAGCGGTAATCGGCGCAACCTTGTTTTCGCCGGTCGGTGCTTGCACCGGCCCCATCTGGCCATCCGATTTGCATCCGACGAACGGAACGCTCACCGCGATTCTTTGTGCGGCCGCCACCGGCATTGCAGACGCTATGCAAACCAAAGATGTACGGAGAATGACCCTTACCAGAAGACCATCTAGCATCGCGTGCTCACCTTCTTATCTTTCTTCCGTGGAGTCAAGACACGAAACTCTCCGTCCGGTCAATTAGTCCCGCATCCAATCCAGAATGATTCTCCGCATCGGCCACGCCACGACGGCGGCGCCTCCCGCCGGACAGGATGCCTGGCAGGCATTCGTGAAGACCCAGCAGCCACCGCCGTTGAGCACTCCCGGCACGCTGGCTGGCTGCATCACTCAGCCGGCCCACGCCGCGCTTTCCGGACGACTCGCAACCGCCCTGGACCCGGGCGTCTTCGGCGCTCTCCCCGCTGAGGTCATCGACGCCATCGGCGGCCACGATGCCGGCTGGGCTGAGCCGGATCTCGCCGCACTCGAATGCGTCGGTGAAAAGCAGCCGCACTCCTTCCTCGCGTATCCGGTCGAAGATGCAGTCAATGCATGGCGCAAGTCGATTCGCGAAGCGGAAGCTCGCTCCGCTCTCGCAGGCATCCTCACCAGCCGCCACTTCTGCCTGCTCGCGCCGCGCGACAGCGATCCTCATCACGCCGCGTTCGCCGAGCAGGAGAACGAACGTCGCGCCCCGCACGAGGCCGCATCTTCCATTCCTTCCAGCGACCTCGACCGCTACACCGCAGCCCTCGGCTTCTGCGATCTGCTCTCGCTCTATCTCTGTTCCGGCCTCACGGGTGCCGTGCGGATCCCGCTCGCCCATCCGTCCGATCCCGCGTCGCAGCACACCAGTGTGACCGTCTTTTTCGCCGGCGAGACTCTCCGCTTCGACCGGACGAACACCCGGCCAATCATGGCGCCCGGCACGCTGCTGCATGCGGACGGCTGGATCGCCTACGCACCAAACGTCCTTGCCAGCCAGCGCTTCTACTGGAACATCGCCTGAGCGGCCAAGCCCGCATGTCCACCGCAGCGGACCATCACCACCCCCATCTCGCCATCAAGCAGGCACGCCCGAGCCAGCAGACGACTTGAACGCCACTCGTCATGGACCCTTCTTATGCAAGAATCGGTGGACGGAATTGCGAAACTCGGCATTCCGTGGAAACCTGCCCGGCCATGCGCTTCGCACGTCATTTCGCCGTCGTCATCTGCGCCACCATCCTGGCATCCTTGCCCGCCGCCGCTTCCAATCTGGTTACGGGCAATGGCTTTGGCTTCGCAGTGGTGTCACCAGACACTGCCAGCGTGACCAGCTTCTACGCCCATCCGTACAGCTTTGTTCGACCCGACCCGCAGAATGCTCTGAGTGAAGGGATCCCGACCGCCAACTTCATCAAGAGCCTTCGCTGGAGCGACGGAAGCGCGCACAGCGAGTCGGCGGAATACGAAGAGGATTCAAACGTCATCCATGCGCGCAGTAGTGCCGGCGAGGGCTTCATCTTCATGCCCTTCGGTCTCGAGCACAGCGCTCTCGTCCTGAGCTGGGAGCCCAGCGTCGCCAATACATCGCGTGGCGCTTTGACTGTGGAGTGGAACCGGCCGGTCAGCTCTCAAGAAGTCATCCGCATATCTGGCACCGACGTGCGGCTGTTGAAGTTTGACGGCATCCAGGAATCGCTGCTGCTCATTCCGCTGGACCACATACCGCTAGACCAGAAGCCGCTGGAACCAGCGACAAAGCAACAGGATCTGACCGGCAGCCACGCATGGGCGCTGATCTCTCTCGAAAGCGACGGCGAATTGGAACCCGCGCTTCGAGACTTTCTCCATTGGCGCGCCGGACTCGCGCCCCGGGAGCTGGTGAAGCGGGAGATTGCAGCGATGGAGCGCTGGCGCGCCAAACCGGCTGTCCAATTCACCGGCGATAAGGAACGTCACCTGTGGCGTCAAAGTGAGGTCATGCTCCGCATGGCGCAAAGCCGGGAGCCAAACCGTCCCGGCCGGCACAGCAATGGTTTCATTGTTGCCAGCCTGCCCGATGGCGCATGGTTCGTCCCCTGGGTGCGCGACATGGCGTATGCCGCGGTTGCGCTCGCTCGGATGGGACATCGGCAAGAGGCGCGTGCCGCGCTGCTGGCTTACTTCAACGCCCAGCCCACAGGAAAGATGCGCAGCGAAACCGCTGGCGCCGATTACCAGATCTCGGTCGTCCGTTATTTCGGTGACGGCTCGGAAGAGCCCTTCTTTACTAACGAGGGCAACACCAATATCGAGTTTGACAATTGGGGACTCGCCCTGTGGGTGCTGGGTGATTACATGCGGCAATACAACGATGCCGCGTTGCTTGCGACTCCGTCCTACCGCGGCCAGGTCTACAAAAGCGCCAGGGATTTTGTCGTAAAGCCCCTACTGGCCAACCTGGAAACGCATGACCACGGCCTGATCGTCGATGCCGACACTTCGATTTGGGAAGAGCATCAGAAAGACAAGAAGCACTTCGCCTTCTCTACCGCTGCAGCGATCGTGGGCCTCAAAGAATTCGCGGAGATAGCGCGCCGTGAGGGTGATGAAGCAACGCGAACCGATCTGCTTGAGAAGATCGCACAACTGCAGCGCGGATTCGATTCCGCCTTCATCCGGGATGGAAAGCTGCGCGGCACCCTCGAAGAGGGCGTGAAGAACGACATCGACGGCGCATTGCTCGCCATCATCAACTTCGGCATCGTCACCGATCCCGCAGTCGTGCGCGACACAGTCCAACGGATGGAGCTTCTGAAGGTGGTTTCGGGTGGCTATCGGCGGGTCCGCAGCACCTACACAGATCCCTCCATCTATGAGTACTGGTACGAGAGGCAGGAGTTTCTGTTTGTGGACTTCAGCCTGGCGGAGGTCTACCGTCGCCTGGGAAGGAATGGCGAAGCCGCCGCAATCCTCCAGCGCATCGTCGACAAATCGGCTGCCGACCACAACGTCATCCCGGAAATGTATGTCGCCGTGCCCTGCAAGTTGTTTCCCGGAAAGATAGGCGATCCCACCGGAGCGATGCCGATGGCTGGATACGGCGCCGGGGCTTATATCCTTGACCTTCTGCAGCGCGAAACCTCGGGCCTCCGCTCCTAAATGGCTCATCGAGTGCCCAAAAAGGGGTACTGGCCAACGCAGCGTTCTCCCCTACAATGCAATAATCGAAATGAGCTGAGGCGATCCCCATTCGCCCCGCCCATTCAGCATTCCAATCTCCCCCGGAGGCCTGCACTGCGGCACCGCACCCTACTCGCGATTGCAGCCCTCACCCTCGCATCCTTCGCTACCGCAGCCCGCGCGCAGGACTCCGCCGCCACCGCAAATCCGGCCTTTCTCACGAGCCTCACTTCCACGTCCGATGCGGCCACGCCGCAACCAGCATCGCCTGCCGATCCCGCATCGTCCACAGCAGCTCCCCTGGTCCCGGCCGTACTGGCCCCTGCTACACCGGCTTCGGCTATTCAATCCATCACGCCGGCCGGAGAGCCCCCCATCCGCGCCATTCCGGATGAGGACAACCCCGCGGCCCAGGCCAGCGACCCCGATTTCCGCGCCGCCCTTGACGCAGCCGTCCCGGTCGAGCCCGCCGCCTACGCCACCGAGCCCTACCGTCTCCGCCTGCACAACCTGCACACGCTTGAGGACATCGACATCGTCTACCGCATCGGCGACAACTATCAGCCCGATGCCGTCGCGCGACTCAACTACTTTCTCCGCGACCACAACACCCAGGACGTCATCGCCTACGATCCGCGCGAATTCGATCTCCTGCACAACATCCTGCGCCGCCTCGGCCGCCCCAGCGCCACCATCGAGATCGTGTGCGGCTATCGCACCCAGGAGACCAACGCCATCCTCCGTGCCTCCAGCCAGGGCGTCGCCGAGCACTCGCAGCACATCCTCGGCCACGCCATCGACATCCGCATCCCCGGCTCCACTACGCCGCGCATTCGCAATGCCGCGCTCTCGCTCAACGAGGGCGGCGTGGGCTACTACCCGACCTCGCACTTCGTACACGTCGACGTAGGCGCGATCCGTACCTGGACCTACTCCCCGCGCCGCCATCGCCGCAGCCACCTCCGCCGCACCAGCGCCCATCATCGCCAGATCGCCGCGCGCTCGCACCACAGCAGCCGCACCACCGGCATGTAAGCCGCGCACGCACCGCCGTGCGAACAACCGGATTTCTACGCCGCAACTGAGAAGCAACAGTCATCTCTCGCTATTCCATCTGCCCGATCACGCTGAACTTCCGCGTGCTCCCATCCGGAAACATCAGGTCGTACTCCCGCGTGAACTCATGCGTTGGCTTCTGCTTGTCGCTGACCAGCTTCGCCTTGTAGTCGCCCAGCGCTACAACTCCCTTCTGCAAAATCGTCTCGCTCCGCAGCTCGTATTTCTTCCCATCGACGACAGCGTCCAGCACCTGCGTAGCCCGACAGCTTGAGCTTCCCTTTGACACCTCGCCACAATCGCTCCCGATCCGGCTCGCCGTCACATGTACCCCCAGCGTGTAGTCCGCAGCAGCCTGCCCCAACAGCGGCGCAGCCGCCAGCAACATCGTCACCACCCCGCCGAGACAGCTATAAAATTTAAGACCGCTCACAAAATTAGATCGAATCATGAACGCCTCCGGTCAACCGACTCCCCAGCGATTTCGACTCGACCCATTCTCCACAACTCTCAAACTTCCGCCACTTCCCCGTTCGCGGAGTCAGGCAAACACCCACCCGCGGCGGTCATCGAAAGATCGTTATCAAGGTCGCTAGCAGCGCCCTAAACACTACGGCCCAATCTCAATCTCCACCGCATCGCCGTCACGAAGTTCGAAGAAGTCACGCATCCGCACGTCGCACGCGATCTCAACAATCGTCTTCGGATGGTGCCCGCGTCCTTCCTCGTTCGCATCGGTGCGCAGCAGAAAGGCACGCCGTCCGTCCTGATCGCGGGCCGTACGAATGACGCACGGCACTATGCTCACCGAGACGGTCCCGCCATACTCGCTTGCCTCCAGCCGCATCACGCGCCCGGACAGCGAGTAGGGCGCCGGCAGCCGCACATTCAGCGTCCCTGGATAGAACGCCATCCCTGTCTTGCGCAGATAGTGGTCCCGCAGTGTCTCAATCCAGTATGAGAAATTCCCCATCCCGGAGACGACTTCACCCCGCAAAATCAAGCCCGTCCTCCATCAAACAAGAAACGAAATGCCCTCGAGAGAGCAGCATCCTGTCGCCAGGCACCACTAATCTGCACGAATCCCCAGAATGGAGCAACGCACTCCATCTCATTACCCCGACCGAACCTGGTTCTTGCGATGCGAGAACCGCGCAGTCGAAGGATCCGCTTTTCCCGTCTTGAAAAGTCTACGGATTCCCGGCCGTCTGCAGCAGGAGCGCCGTCCCTCCATGCAACTGCCACTTCGGGCTGGTCAGGCGCAGCACGATGGGGCTCTCCGCTCCGCCCGGCGAGGCGATCTCCGTCCCCAGCAGGCCGTACACCCCGTGTGCGCTCGTAGAGAAAGGACCCATCGCCAGCGCCGGCGCTCCCGGCGTCTGCGACGGCGCATAAACCCCATACGCATCGGCGTGCCCCACTCGCTCGCTGTACCGGTCATACACCGCGCCCG
>DASZGZ010000356.1:0-12575 GCA_035938355.1 Acidobacteriaceae bacterium | reverse complement strand
GGCAGCGCGGCGACGATGATGAACGGGTCTAGCCACGATTGAAAGTTGACGACAATCAGCAGATAGACGAGCAGGATGGAGAAGAGCAAGCCGCTCACCAGCCCGATGAAGGACGACCGCATCGTCTGCACCTGCCCACGTATCACCAGGTGCGATCCCCGTGGCAGCTCCTTCTGGTGTTTGCTGATGATGGTCCTGATCTTGTCCGCCACACTGCGCAGGTCGGTATTGTCGATGTTGCCGTAGATATCGATCACCGGCTGGATGTCGTAATGGGTCACCGTGGCGAGCTCCTCACCGCGCGTGAATGAGGCCAGGTTGCCGAGGATCTGAATCGGTTGTCCGCCCATCTGTGCGGCGGATGTGAGCATGCTGAAGTTCGCGCTCGGATTGGGAGGGGCGCTGGACGTAATGGGCACGCTCTGAAGGTCGCCCAGTGAGTCCAGCGAATATTGTGGCGTCTGCGCCGCGATGTTATAGCTCACGCCATTCTTGGGATTGAGCCAGAAGGTCGGCGATGTCTGGAACGAGCCACTGAGCGCCACCAGCAGGGAACCGGCCACGTCCCGCTGTGTCAGCCCGATGTCCTGAGCACGCGAGCGATCCACGTCGACGAAGAGGCGTGGCAAGTTGAATGGCTGCTGGATGCGCAGATCGGCCGTTCCCGGCACGTACTTGATCTCCTGCATCAGCTTTTCAGCGAATTCATGATTGGCCGCCGCGTTTTGGCCGACAACCTGAATATCGATCGGTGCCGGCAGCCCGAAGTTCAGGATCTGCGTCGTCATGTCTACCGGCAACGAGTAGAAGGTGACGCCGGGGAACTCCTTCGCCAGGCTTTTACGCAGATCTTCGACATAGTTATTGGTAGGCCGGTGGTCCTTGGTCAGCGACACAGTGATGTCGGCATCCGCCGTTCCGACAACTCCCGAGTTGCCATATGAGAGGTTCAATCCGGAGTAGGGAATGCCGATGTTGTCGATGATGGTGACGAGCTCTCGCGCCGGGATCTCGCGCCGGACCGCATTGTCGATCTGGTCGCAGAGCCGGGCCGTCTCTTCGATACGAGTGCCGGTGCGCGCCCGCACATGCAATTTAAATTGGCCGGCGTCGACCGAGGGGAAGAAGTCCTGTCCCAGCCACGGATAGAGCAGCGCAAACGAGCCCACGCAGAAGAGAAGAAACAAAATCAGAAAGGTAGAGCTGCGAGCGACCGCCAGCGACAGCAGGCCGTGATAGAAGCGGCGAAGTTGTTCAAAGCGGTGTTCGAAGGCGAGCTGAAAGCGGATGAATGGGTTGCGGCTCTCGCGCTTCTGTCTCTCCAATTCCGGGTCATGCTCTACCAGCAGGAATTTCGCCATGGTGGGCACAACAGTACGGGAGAGGAAGTACGACGCAAGCATGGCGAAGACCACTGCTTCGGCCAGGGGCACAAAGAGGTATTTCGCGACCCCGCCCAGGAAGAACATGGGCACGAAGACGATGCAGATGGAGAGCGTGGAGACGAAGGCCGGTATGGCGATCTGCGCGGCTCCATCCAGAATGGCTTGCTCGATCTCCTTGCCTTCTTCGAGGTTGCGGTTGATGTTCTCGATCTCGACCGTCGCATCGTCCACCAGAATGCCGACGGCCAGCGCCAGGCCGCCCAGCGTCATGATGTTGATGGTCTCGCCCAGCGCGCTCAGCGTGATTAACGAAACCAGAATCGACAACGGAATCGATACGGCGATGATGAGTGTCGAACGCCAGCTGCCGAGAAAGACGAGGATCATGAAGCCCGTAAGGCAGGCCGCGATGAGCGCCTCATGCACCACGCCTGTGATGGCGCCGCGTACGAAGATCGATTGATCGGAGAGCGGCGTGATGCGGAGTTGCGGGGGCAGCGTGTCCTTGATCGTAGGCAGCTTGTTGTAAATGCCCTTGATGATGTCGAGTGTGGAGGCGTTGCCGTTCTTCTGAATAGTGAGGAGCGCTGCGCGCTGGCCGTCCACCCGGACGATGTTGGTCTGCGGCGGGAATCCATCGCGCACGTGCGCAACATCGTGCACGTAGACCATCGCGCCGTTCACCTGACGGATGGGTAAATCGTTTAACCCTGCGATCGTGCTGGGCGCGCTGTTGGTATCCACCTGGTATTCATAGGTGCCGACCTTCAGTGTGCCCGAGGGCAAGATCAGGTTCTGATTGGCGATGGTGGTCGTGACATCGCTCGGCGACAGACCCTTGGCCTGCAGTTGATGCAGGTCAAGATCCACCTGCACTTGGCGCTGCTTGCCGCCATAGGGATAGGGCACAGCCGCGCCGCGGATGGTGACGAGCTGCGTTCGGATGAAGTTGAGGCTGTAGTCGTTGAGCTGCTGCTCGCTGAGGCCCTGGCCGGAGACGCCGAGCTGCAGAATGGGAACGCTCGAGGCGCTGTAGTCGATCACGAGTGGTGGCGTCGTGCCTGCCGGAAGCTGCCGCAGCTGCGTCTGCGAAACGGCCGTCACCTGCGCGATGGCCATCGATATATTCACCTGCGGTTGGAAGTACAACTTCACCACCGCGACGCCATAGAGCGAGTTCGACTCGATGTGGTCGATATTGTCGACCGTCGTGGTGAGCGCGCGCTCCGTGATGGTGACAATACGATTGGCCATGTCCTCCGCGGAGAGGCCCTGATACTGCCAGATAATGCTCACCACCGGGATATCGATATTGGGAAAGATATCGACCGGCGTGGTCAGAATGGAGAGCGGACCGATGATCAAGAGCAGCAGCGCAAGGACGGCGAAGGTATATGGCCGTCGCAGGGCGAGTCGAACAATCCACATAGGCTTTAGACACTTCCTATAGGGCCGGCATCTTGCGAAGCCGGCTGTTTGGACCGCTCGCGACCGTCATCGCGGTCGCCTCAGCGGAGAGGATGTTTTTTCATGGCACGCGGCGCGTGCCTCTTCAGTGTACAAAGCAGTCTGCAACAGCAACCGCCGGCAGGGACATGGCGGTCGTCCGCCTGCCTGATGCCAGCTTTTTCTCCATTGCTGCCGGTACTGCTGCAATCAGCCCGACCTGCGATTCAATGCCCGCCCGGAGTGGGAGGCCGCGCTGAGTCAACGGAATAGGAGTCCGTCAGGATAGTTGCACCCTGCTCAATGCAAATAGGATGTCCTACCGGAAGGGTTCGATTCAAAGCGGGCAAGGAATTCCCATCTCTCATTCAAAATTAACCCTGTTGGGATCGAATGTCGTTATGCGAGTGCCATTTTTTGCGGGACGAATGCAGGGGAAGCTGATTCGCGTAGTGCGATGATGTAAGAAGTTGTAAAAAGTTAAGGTTTGAGGGGACTGAAGAAACCATTCGTCGACTCCTGCCGTCCCTAGTCTCATACCTGGATCAGGACTTGCCGCACGGGCCTTCGAGAGGACCTGGGCGAAGCTCACTTATACAGAAACTGGAAAGAAGAAACTGCATGTCACCTGCCGCGCCTACAGAACAGGTCCCCACTTCGACTTACGCCTACCGCGTTCCCGGTGGCGAGACTCCGGGGGAGAATCCGCAGGAGCCCCGCAAGCGCGGCTGGTTGCGCTGGGTGGTGCTTCTGGTGCTGCTCTCCCTCGCCGGCCTCATCACGTGGCGGACTGTCACGGCAAAGCGCGAGGAGAAGGCCACAGCCGCCCGCAGGCAGCGCGCCATGGCCAACCAGGCGGTACCCGTGCAGATCGCCCCGGTGCGGCAGGAGACCGTTCCCATCTATCTCACAGGGCTGGGAACCATCACCCCCTTTTACAGCGTCAAAATCATCCCCCGCGTGACAGGCGAGCTGACCAACGTCTACTTCCGCGAAGGGCAGGATGTCCGGAAGGGCACCGAGCTGATGACCATCGATCCGCGCCCCTATCAGGCGACGCTCGACCAGGCGATCGGCCAGCTGGCGCGTGACCAGGCGCAGTTGCAGAACAACCAGGCCGAATACAACCGCTACAAAGCTCTTTACGATCAGGGGGTTGTCTCCAAGGAGCAGGCGGATTCCATGCAGTCCAACCTCGGCCAGTTTGTCGGCGCGATCAAGGCCGATCAGGCGGCGATTGAGGCCGCCCAGCTAAACGTTACATACTGCCATATCAAGTCCCCGATCGATGGCAAGGTCGGACTGCGCCAGGTCGACCCCGGCAACCTGATCACCGCGAATACGACCCAGACGCTCATCGTTAACCAGTTCCGGCCCATCGCGGTGTACTTCACCCTTCCTGAAGACCAGTTGCAGCGCGTCCTCACAAAGTTGAACCAGGATCACAAGCTGGACGCCATCGCGTTTGACCGGTCGGACACGACGCAGCTTGAAAGCGGCCAGTTGACTGCCGCCGACAACCAGATCGACACCACCACCGGCACCGACAAGCTGAAGGCTGTCTTTGGCAACCAGGACGAAAGGCTCTTTCCGAACCAGTTTGTGAATGTGCACCTGGTCCTCGAGCAGCGGCAGAATGCCATCGTGATACCGGCCGCGGCTGTCCAGCACGGCACGGACAATGACTACGTGTGGCTGGTCAAGCCGGACACGAACCCCGCCCCGACGGCCGCAGAGCAGCCAGGCGCAAACCCGAGCGCCAGCGCCGCTGGGAGAAGCGGTGGTCCGGCAAGCGCTGGTCCCAAACCTGGCAGCGGAACCGTCTCCATGCAGCCGATCGTGATCGACACCACGCAGGGCTCCATGGTGATTGTGAAGAGCGGCCTCGAAGCCAACCAGCAGGTTGTCGTCGACGGTGCGGACAAGCTGCAGAACGGCAGCAAAGTCTCCACCACCGCAGCCACACCCCATCGCGTCCAGAAGCAGCAACAGCAGCAATTGGGTCCGTCGTGAGTCCGTCTCGTATCTTTATTCTGCGGCCCGTGGCCACCTCACTTCTGATGGTGGCCATTCTGCTCGCGGGCTTCGTTGCCTACCGGCAGTTGCCCGTCTCTGCTCTGCCTGAAGTCGACTACCCCATCATCCAGGTGGTCACGTTCTACCCCGGCGCCAGTCCGGACGTGATGTCCTCCGCCGTCACCGCTCCGCTCGAGCGGCAGTTCGGCGAGATGCCGGGCCTGAACCAGATGACCTCCACCAGCTCGCAGGGCGGCTCGGTCATCGTGCTGCAGTTCGATCTGACCGAGGACATCGACGTTGCCGAGCAGGAGGTGCAGGCAGGTATCAACGCCGCGCAGAACTTCCTGCCCACCGGCCTGCCCAACCCACCGATCTACAGCAAGGTCAACCCAGCCGATCAGCCGGTGATGACCCTCGCCCTGACCTCCGACACCATGCCTCTACAGCAAGTAGAGGACCTGGCCGACACCAACATGGCGCAGAAGATCTCCCAGGTCTCCGGCGTTGGCCTGGTATCCATCGCCGGCGGACAGAAGCCGGCCGTCCGCATTCAGGCGAACCCAGCGCAGCTCGCCGCCTACGGCATCAGCCTTGAGGACATGCGTACGGCGGTGAGCGACGCCAACGTCAACACCGCCAAGGGGAACCTGAACGGCACGCGTCAGTCCTACACCATCGGCGCCAATGACCAGCTGCTGACCTCCACCGACTACAAGCCCATCGTCGTCGCCTATCGCAATGGCGCGCCCGTGCGAATGTCCGACGTAGCCGACATTGTTGACGGCTCGGAAAACACCATGCAGGCTGCGTGGATGAACCGCACCCCGGCCGTCATCGTGAACGTCCAGCGCCAGCCCGGCGCAAATATCATCGCGGTGGTCGACCGCATCAAGACCATCCTGCCCCAGCTGAAGATCAGCCTGCCGGCGTCGATCAAGGTACAGATCCTCACCGATCGCACCGAGACCATCCGCGCCTCCGTGAACGATGTGCAGTTTGAGCTGATGCTCACCATCGGGCTGGTGGTGATGGTGATCTTCCTCTTTCTGCGCTCGCTCGCCGCCACTGTCATCCCCAGCATCGCCGTGCCGCTATCGCTGGTCGGCACCTTCGGCATCATGTACCTGCTGGGGTACAGCCTCAACAACCTCACTCTGATGGCGCTCACCATCTCGACCGGCTTTGTCGTGGACGACGCCATCGTGATGATCGAGAACATCTCGCGTTACATCGAAATGGGCGAAGATCCGCTCGCCGCCGCACTCAAAGGCTCGGAGCAGATCGGCTTCACCATCGTTTCACTTACCGTCTCGCTCATCGCCGTGCTCATCCCCCTGCTCTTCATGGGGGATGTGGTCGGCCGCCTCTTTCGCGAGTTCGCCATCACGCTCGCCGTCACCATCCTGGTCTCCGCCGTCGTATCCCTGACTCTGACGCCGATGATGTGCGCCAAGCTGCTGAAGCACAAGCCGGAGTCGGAGCAGAACCGCTTCTATCGCAAGTCCGAGGAGTTCTTCCAATACGTCATCGGACTCTACGGCAGCACCCTGCAGTTCGTTCTGCGCTACCGCTTTACCACGCTGATGATCACCATCGGCACCCTGGTCCTCACGCTGGTCCTCTACGTCATCGTCCCCAAAGGCTTCTTCCCGATCGAGGACACCGGCGTCATCCTCGGTATCTCCGAAGCTCCCCAGGCGGTCTCGTTTGAGAGCATGTCCCAGCGGCAGCAGAAGCTGGCCGACGTCATCCTGCGCGACCCGGATGTGCAGAGCCTCTCGTCCTTCATCGGCGTTGACGGCACCAACACCACGATCAACAGCGGGCGCATCCAGATCAACCTGAAACCGCTGGATCAACGCAGCGACCGCGTGCCGGAGATCATTCAGCGGTTGCAATCGAAGCTGAAGAGTGTCGAAGGCATCACGCTCTACATGCAGCCGCTGCAGGACCTCACGGTCGCGGATGCGGTGAGCCGGACGCAATATCAATACTCACTCGAGAGTGCCGACGCAAACGAGTTGAACACCTGGACCAACAAGCTGGTGACTGAGCTGCGCAAGCACTCCGAACTCACCGACGTCGCAAGCGACATGCAGGACAAGGGCCTCGAGACCGATCTCGTCGTCGACCGCGATACTGCGTCGCGGATGGGGGTCCAGATGTCGACCATCGACAACGTGCTCTACGACGCCTTCGGCCAGCGTCAGGTCTCCACCATGTACACGCAGCTCAACCAGTACCACGTCATCCTGGAGGTGCAGAACAACTTCCAGCTCGACCCCAGCTCCTTGAGCAGCCTCTACGTCGCCTCATCGACGGGTACCCAGGTCCCGCTCAGCACCTTCGTCAAGGTGCAGCGGACCAACGCGCCGCTCTCGATCGACCACCTCGGGCAGTTTCCCGCCAGCACCATCTCTTTCAATCTCGCGCCGGGAGCCTCCCTCGGGGATGCCGTCAAGGTCATCAACCAGGTGGAAAACGACCTCCATATGCCGGAGACCGTGAACGCCAGCTTCCAGGGAACAGCCAAAGCCTTCGAAGCATCCCTCACCAACGAGCCGATCCTCATCCTCGCGGCCCTCATCACGGTCTACATCGTGCTGGGTGTGCTCTATGAGAGCTACATCCATCCGGTCACGATTCTCTCCACGCTCCCCTCGGCGGGTGTGGGCGCCATCCTCGCGCTGCTGCTCTTTCGCATGGATCTCAACGTCATCGGCATCATCGGCATCATCCTGCTCATCGGCATCGTGAAGAAGAACGCCATCATGATGATCGACTTCGCACTGGAGGCGGAACGGCAGCATGGAAAGAGTTCCGAAGATGCCATCTATGAAGCCTGCCTGTTGCGCTTCCGCCCCATCATGATGACGACCATGGCCGCCCTGCTCGGCGGTCTGCCGCTCGCCCTCGGCACCGGCATGGGATCGGAGCTGCGCAAGCCGCTCGGCATCACCATCGTCGGCGGACTCATCGTCTCCCAGGCGCTCACCCTCTACACCACGCCGGTGATCTATCTCTACTTCGATCGCTTCGCGCAGCGGGTCAGTCGCAGGCGCGCACGCGTGGCCGCGCATCGCACCGAACACACGGTCTCGGCGGATTAAGGGAGACCCGGCGTCCATGCATATCTCGGCTCCATTCATTCACCGGCCGGTAGCCACCACGCTGCTCAGCATAGCGCTGCTGCTCGGGGGCGCCGTTGGCTACGTCCTGCTCCCAGTGTCGTCGCTGCCCGAGGTTGAGTTTCCCACCATCAACGTGCAGGCACAGTTGCCCGGCGCCAGCCCGGAAACGGCGGCATCGGCCCTTGCCACCCCGCTCGAACGTCAGTTCGGACGCATCGCGGGCGTCACGCAGATGACCTCGTCGAGCACGCTCGGCGGCAGCAACATCACGCTGCAGTTCGATCTCAATCGCAATATCGATGGCGCGGCGCGAGATGTTCAGGCGGCCATCAATGCCGCACGCGCGCAACTTCCCGCCAACCTGCCGCAAAACCCGCACTTCTACAAGTCCAACCCGGCCGACGCGCCGATCATGATCCTGTCCCTGACCTCTGACCAGTTGAGCCGGCCAGAGATCTACGACGCCGCAGACTCCGTGCTGCAACAGAAAATCTCCCAGGTGCCGGGCGTCGGTCAGAGCTTTGTTGGTGGCGGCGCCAGTCCTGCCGTCCGCGTCGAGGCAAATCCGATGCAACTCAGCGCGTACGGCATCGGTCTTGAGTCCCTGCGCACCACGTTGGGCGCCGTCAACGTGAACATGGCCACCGGCTACTTCCGGAACGACCACCGCATCAGCAACATCAACACCAACGATCAGCTCTTTCAGGCACGCAACTATGCGCCCCTGGTGGTCGGCTACAACCCCACCACCGGCGCAGCCGTTCGCCTCGAAGATCTATCCTCCGTGATCGATTCGACCTCGAATCTCTACACCTCCGGTCTGGCCAACGGCAAGCCTGCCGTATTGATCGTCATCTTCAAGATCGCCGGAGCCAATGTCATCGATACCGTGGAGCGAGTAAAGGCCGCGCTGCCCTCGCTCGAAGCTTCTATCTCGCCCCTGATCCATACCAGCATCGTGCTCGATCGAACGGTGACCATTCGCGCCGCGATCCATGATGTGGAGATCACGCTTCTCATCTCCATCGCGCTGGTCATCGTGGTCGTCTTTGTGTTTCTGCGCGATGTATGGGCCACCATCATTCCCAGCGTTGCTGTCCCGCTGTCCCTGGTGGGCACTTTCGGCGTTATGTATCTGCTGGGCTACACGCTGGACAACCTCTCGTTGATGGCCCTTACCATCTCCACCGGCTTCGTGGTGGACGATGCCATCGTCGTGCTGGAAAACATCAGTCGCTACCTGGAGCAGGGCATGACGCCCTTCGATGCGGCGATGAAGGGATCGAAGGAGATCGGTTTCACCGTGCTCTCCATGAGCACGTCCCTCATCGCCGTCTTCATTCCCATCCTCCTAATGGGCGGCATCGTCGGCCGCCTCTTCCGGGAGTTCGCCGTTACGCTCGCGGTTGCCATCGCAGTCTCGCTCGTTGTCTCGCTCACCACGACGCCGATGATGTGCGCAACGTTTCTTCGCCAACACCATCCGAGCGAGCGCAGCCGCGCCTACCTCATGGGCGAGCGATTCTTCAATGGAATGCTAGCCGGTTATGAGCGCGGTTTGCGCTGGGTGCTGCGGCACCAGAATCTGGTGCTGCTCATCGCGGTCGGCACTCTGGCACTGAATGTCTATCTCTACATCATTGTGCCGAAGGGCTTTTTCCCGCAGGAGGATACAGGCCGGCTCGGCGGCGCGGCCCGTGCCTCGCAGGACATCTCCTTCGATGCGATGGCCGTAAAGCAGGCTCAGCTTGCAGCAATCGTCCAGAAGGACCCTGGCGTCGATAATGTGCTGGCCTTCGCAGGCAGCGGCGGCGGCGGCGCGACGACCAACGTGGGCCGCATGTTCATCGCGCTCAAGCCGCTCAGCGAGCGCGACGCCAACGCCGACCAGATCATCAACCGTTTGCGCAACAAGCTGTCCAAAATTCCAGGCATACAGTTGTTCCTACAGTCTTCGCAGGACATCACGATAGGCGGCCGCGCCAGTGATGCGCAGTATCAGTACACTCTGCAGGATTCCAATCTCGACGAGTTGAACGAATGGGCTCCCAAGCTACTCGACAAGATGAAGACCATGCCGGAGCTGCGCGATGCCTCCACCGATGAGCAGCAGAACGGTCTCGAGGCGCGACTCGTCGTCGATCGCGACACTGCTTCGCGGCTCGGCCTCACCATGCAGGACGTGGACAACGTGCTCTACGACGCCTTCGGCCAGCGCGAGGTGTCCACCATGTACACCGGCCTCAATCAGTACTACGTCGTGATGGAAGTAGACCCGAAATATCAGCGGGATCCGGACTCGCTCAGGAACATCTATCTTCGCTCTGCGACCGGTACGAACGTGCCGCTCTCTGCGATTTCGCACTTTGAGACGCGCAGCACGGCTCTCGCGGTAAACCACTCCGGCCAGTACCCGTCCATCACGCTCACCTTCAATCTCGCGCCGAATGTGGCGCTCGGCGATGCCGTCACCGCGCTCAACAGAGCGAAGCAGCAGATGGGCATACCCAGCACTGTCCAGGGCGCCTTTTCCGGCACCGCGCAGGCCTTCCAGTCCTCGCTCGCGAGTGAGCCCATGCTCATCGCGTTCGCTCTCGCCACCGTCTACATCGTCCTCGGTATCCTCTATGAGAGCTACGTACACCCCATCACCATCCTCTCCACGCTGCCCTCGGCCGGTGTCGGCGCCATCCTTGCATTGCTGCTCACCCACACCGATCTGAGCGTCATCGCCTTGATCGGCATCATCCTGCTGATCGGCATTGTGAAGAAGAACGCGATCATGATGATTGACTTCGCGCTTGCCGCCGAACGCGAGGAAGGGAAGTCGCCGGAAGCGGCCATCTACGAAGCCTGCCTGCTGCGCTTCCGCCCCATCATGATGACCACCTGCGCCGCGCTGCTGGGCGGTTTGCCACTGGCCCTCGGCAGCGGTACCGGCTCCGAGTTCCGCCGCCCGCTCGGTATCACCATCGTGGGCGGCCTCATCGTCTCCCAGATGCTGACGCTGTTCACCACTCCGGTGGTCTACCTGGTCTTCGATCGCATCCGGCTCGCCTTCATTCCCGGCCACAAGGAACGCTGGGTCAGCGTGGAACAGAGCGGCGATTGATTTGCGCTTTTCGATAACTCCGCTTCCGAATCGCCGATCATGCAGGCTCTGATGCCGTCTTGTCGGCAAGCACGCGGTGCTTCTCGCCGAGAGTTTCAGCGTCTGATGACTCTGGCTGATGCCCAAATGCAAGCACAACAAGGACGACCATGATCGCCTGAGGCACCAGTATGGCGATCGAGATCAGCCTGGGATCCGGATTCAACTGTGGTATGGCTGCATTCAGCATCAGCCAGGCCAGGAGCACCACGCACAACCTCTTTGCGGTGGGCGCAGCGGTAGCGGCCAGGAGGGTGAGCAGCCAAAGCGCGGGCAAGACCGCATACATAGGGAGGAAAGGACTACGCAGTGACCCAAGTATCAAAATCGCGAGCCAAACGATAGGTTGCTCGTCGCGATTCCGAGTTTGCCTCGCGAGAACGACCGTAGCCGCCAGAGCTATCAGCGTGTAAATCCAGCCGACGATTTTCATTGCCACAAACGACGTCCCAGGAAGGCCGAATAAATGCAGTTTGAAGACCATCCCCGGCACCGAATAATTCTTTGCGATGCCCAGCGGGTTGCGAAAAGCTGGGAAGGCTTCACCTCCCAGCAATCTGGGTACGTGACTGACGAACGCATGATATGGAGTCAGGCCCGTATCCAGCAGCGAGGCCACGACCAATCCAGCACAGAGGCCAACGGTCCAGGTAAGGGCGCGCCACTGACGCCGCACCAGCAGATATACCAGTAGCACCCCGGGGAACAGCTTACTCAATATTGCGTAAGCCAAAAGCGCGCCACCTATCAGATATCGATGCCGGGCAAGGAACACCATCGCAAGCATTGCGAGCGCAATGACCATCGCCTGCAGATTGCCGATTTGCAATGTACTGAGCATCTGATCGGAGGCGAATATCAGCGGGGAAAGCAGCAATGCACGTGTGCCCGCGACGGGCCCAATCACTCGAACAACGGCGAGAAGGCCGCCGAGCACCACTGCGCCATTGAGCGCGAACCATATCATGCGAAAGTGGAGGAAGTCCGGTGCCAGGATCTCCAATGCGCGGGGCAGCAGCAAAAATGGTATCGGATATTCGTAGACATCGACGTTGAACGATCCGATACGCTTTGGTTTTCGAATAGCGTCTGGCCTCTCGGACGCGAGTGAATACAGTTCTTCGCTGTATACATCGGGCACGGTTGGCACAGACTGGGCCGCCACGAAGTAGGCGGACTCGCACGAGTGGGTGATGGGGAGTGTAGCCCCGCGCAAAGGACCAATGGCGTAGCCAACCGCTGCCGCGTTAACAGTGAAAACGCATAGCCGAGCCAACTGGAGGAGCGCGGCAAGGGTAGCCACTCCGGAGACCACCTTCAAAGCACGGGAGACTGCTTCCTCTTCGTACGGAAGAATGGGATGCCGCCAGAAGATCCACGCAATGAATGCTGCAACGCTTAGGGCAACGATAACCGCAGCCACGTATGACCGCACCAGCCCCA
>DASZGZ010000355.1:0-5774 GCA_035938355.1 Acidobacteriaceae bacterium | reverse complement strand
CACGCCTGCTCATCCCTTCAAAACGGAGTGTCTCTCGCGTGTTCGCCATCCTCGGAATCCTTGTCGTCTTCGGCGCAGTGCTGGGTGGCTATCTCATGGAAAAGGGCAACCTGCTGGTGCTGGTGCAGCCGGCGGAGTTGCTGATCATCGGCGGCGCCGCACTCGGTACGCTGCTCATCGCAAATCCCATGCACATCCTGAAGGGCATCGCCGCCGGTATTCGTGGTGTCTTCGGCTCCTCGCCCTTCAGCAAGGCCCGCTACCTGGAGACGCTGCGCATGATGTTTGGCCTGCTCACCAAAGCGCGGCGCGAAGGAAATCTCGCCATCGAGCAGGACATCGAGACCCCGCAGGAGAGCAAGCTCTTTGCGGAGTTTCCCGCCTTCCTCAAGGACCACCACACCCGCGACTTCGTCTGCGACACCATGCGCATGATGATCACTGGCGGCGTCGAAGCATTCGACATCGACCAGATGATGGAGCTCGACATGGAAGTGCAGCACCACGACGTCAGCCAGCCCATCTCCGCACTTACCACCGTGGCGGATGCGCTGCCAGGCCTCGGCATCGTCGCCGCGGTGCTTGGCGTCGTCATCACCATGGGCGCGCTCGGCGGCCCGCCCGCGGAGATTGGACACAAGGTCGCGGCAGCGCTGGTCGGCACTTTCCTCGGCATCCTTCTCTGCTACGGGCTCATCGGCCCCATCGGCGCGAAGATGTCCAAGTCCGCCGACGAGGAGCGCTGCTTCACTCACATGCTGCGCGTGCTGATGCTTGCCGCCATCAAAGGCAGCGCGCCGCAGATCGCCATCGAGATCGGGCGCCGTGCCATTCCGCTGCACGTGCGCCCCAGCTTCGCGGAGGTGGAACAGGTCTGCCGTGGCGGTGCGCCCGCCGCACCCGCAGAGGGCGACGAAGGGAAGGCGGCATGACGCCGCAGCCGGTCCCGCAGCGCCCTATCATCGTCGTGCGCAAGCGCGCGGCGCACGTCGCCCATCACGGGGGCGCCTGGAAGGTTGCCTACGCCGATTTTGTAACTGCCATGATGGCGCTCTTCATCGTGCTCTGGCTCATGAATTCTAGCGATCACATGCGCAAAGCCATCGCCGGCTACTTCAACGATCCGCGCGGCAGCACGAGCACGGTCGGCACCGATCGCGGTGGTGCGGGCGAAGCAGTCGCTCTCTCGCGTAACGATCTGCGCGATCTGAAGGCGCGGCTGGAGCAGCAGGTCACCAGCAATCCTGCCCTGGTCAAGCTCAAGAAACAGATTGAGATCACCATTACTCCCGAGGGTCTCCGGATTGAGCTCATCGAATCGCGCGATGGGACCTTCTTTGAAACGGGGAGCGCCACGCTGAATGACAACGGCCGTACCACTCTCGCTTTGTTGGCGAATCAGCTCGGCCAGGTTCCAAACTTCATCTCGGTAGAGGGTCACACCGATGCCCGCGCCTATGCTGACGCAACGGGCTATGGCAACTGGGAGCTCTCTGCCGATCGTGCGAATGCGGCGCGCCGCCTGATGGAGCATGCGGGCCTCCGCGTCGGGCAGATCTCCCAGGTGCGCGGTTTCGCGGATCGGCAACTCCGAGTCCCCAGCGATCCACTCGATCCGTCGAATCGCCGCATCTCTGTCATCGTGCATTACCTCAGGCAGAGCCCTTCGCCCGATGATGAAGATTCCACGAAGGCCGTGCCCCAAGGCGGTGAGGGCTCCAGACACCCCGGAGACAGCCCATCCCCGGCCGGCATGGAGGCGCAGACGAAGGCAGTCTCTTCACCTGGCTCCGCATAACGATCGCCGCAGTCAGGAAGTTTCTACTGGCGGGATGACTGGCGAGAGATCTGGATGCTTGCCAGCACTGCCGGCTGATCGCTAGTGTTCTCGACCGTTAGCTCGGCCGAGCCATTCGCGTCGGCCAGTACACACGAGTCGCATGCGCCACTCGCCGGTGCGCCATGTACCTTCAGTTGCGAAGCACCGCTGCCTGCAAGCGCGACCTTCCAGCTTCCAGCGTCCAGCGGGATGGCAGAGAACCTCGCGGATCCATGCGGCGCAATCACGAGCTGTGCCTCCCCATCCACCAGACGCACCGAAATCGCGTCACTCACCGCCGCCAGATATGCCGGCACCGTCACCTGACCGGCCGACCGCGCAATACCGAGCTTGCCGTCGATCCTTCGGATATAAATGCCGGCACGTATTGGATTCGGTGGCCCGGCATCGATGTGGATGAACTGATAGTGCGAAGGAAAGCGCGGATCCGCCAGCAACTGCTGATCGGCGGGGAACATCGCCTCGCCCTCATAATTCGACATCACTATTAGATCCGGTTTGTGGTCCAGCACATACTTGCCGTCACCCAACTCGTGTCCCACCCAGCCCAGCCCACGGTCCGCAATCGGATGCCTCGCAATGTGATAGTCGTTCAGACCCAATGGATCGATGACCGGCGTGTCCGCAAAGTACGGCACCACGCCCGCCGCATCGGAGACGAGCAACGGATCTTTTGCGCCAAATGCCGTATGGAAAAAGATGCCGATCTGCTTGCCCTCACGCTCCCAGGTTTCCATCGGCGAAAAGAAATCCGAAGTCAGAACCAGCAGGACCAGCACCAGGAAGACGGCAATGCGTACGCGCGAAAAGCGGAAAGGCGCGCTCAATGTCAGCAGCCCACAACCCGCAACGAGAAAGCCCATCACAGCCATGGCAGGAATGAAGTGCCGGTACGAAGGGAAGATGTCGCCGCCGATGACCAGGATGTAAAACAGCCATCCCACCGACACCGTCGCCAGCAAGATGACCTGCCGCTTCTTGCCCGCAATCCACAACGCAACGCAGCCGATGGCTGCCAGCACCAGGAACACAAACTCCGAGCGAACGCCGTAGATGTCATACCGGAGCCCGGTGTAGAGCCGGTGCCATGTGAAGGCCACCTTGACGTGAGCGGTGTTCGGCACCCATGAGCCGTAGTAGGCATGTCGGAAGAGTTCCTGCCCGGCGAAGAACAGGATCGGGATCGGAAGCAGGCGCGCTCGTGCAATCAGCGTCCGCACCCGCACGCCGTCTGCCAGCACGGCGCCTGCATAGAAGAGCGCAGTAAACAATACCGCATCTGCGCGCGACAACACCGCCAGCGCCAGCAGCACACCCATCACGTCCGCGTCGCGGGGATTGGCCTTTGCTGTCGAGACCCAGCGAACTCCGAAATATGCTGCCCAAGCCAGAAGCGCGGCCAGCAGCGGCTGTTCCAGTCCGCCCAGCGACCAGACAGCGACCGGCGCGCTCAGCGCCAGCGCAAGGCACGCGATCAGCGCCGAGACGAACCGGATCTTGGCCGGATAGTCGCGGTAGACCTGTGCCCCGACCGCAGCGATGCCCGCCACCGTGCTCACGATACCGAGCAGGTGAGCTGCCGTCTCCAGGTTCATCCCGAGCGTGCCAAGCCCGGCGCAGATCAGCACCCACAGCAGGTTGGTGTATCCCTCCACCGCAGGCGGCAGGTCATTCCAGGTCAGCCCGTGGCCGTGCATCAGCCGCTGGCTGTAGCGCAGGGAAATGTACGCATCGTCCGTCATGAAAGGCCAGAAATGATAGATCTGTAGCGCCAGGGCGATGGCGCAAATCGCCGCCAGCGCCAACAGCGACAGAGCCGTCAGGTTGCGGCCGCGACGCTCCGGTGCCGGACTGAAAAGGGGAGGAGCCTGCCTTGGGGTGGTGGACATGCTTTGCCTTGGATAGGTGTTCTTGAAAGTCTACCAAGCGCAGCCAGGTGCTATGGGTGGGTGAGCTGGATGCTTGTCAGGGTTGCCGGCTGATCGCTGGTGTTCTCAACGGTCAGGTCGGCCGAGCCATTCGCGTCTGCTTGTACACACGAGTCGCATGCGCTACTCGCCGGCGAGCTATGCACCTTCAGTTGCGAGGCGCCGCTGCCTGCAAGTGAGCTCTTCCAGCTTCCAGCGTCCAGCGGGATGGCCGAAAACTTCGCAGAGCCATGTGGTGCAATCACGAGCTGCGCCTGATCATCGATCAGCCGCACCGAATTCGCGTCGTTGACTGCTGCCAGATACGCCGGCACCGTCATCTGATTGTCCGAGCGCTCCATACCCAACTTGCCATCGATCCGGCGAATGTAGATCCCGGCCCGAATCGCATGCGCCGCACCAGCGTCGATCTGAATGAGCTGGTAGTGGGAAGCGAAGCGCGGATCCGCTGCCAGCTGCTTGTCGGCGGGGAAATATATCTCGCTCTGCAAATTGGACAGCATCAGCAGGTCCGGGTTGTGGTCCAGCACATATTTCCCGTCGCCCAGCTCATGTCCCACCCAGCCCTGTCCGCGGCCCGCAATGGGGTGCCGCGCAATGTGGTAATCATTCAGCCCGAGCGGATCGATGGCGTCCATTTGCGCGAAGAACGGAATCGCGCCGGCAGGATCGGCGACGAGCAGGGGATGCTCCGCGCCGAATGCTGTACGCAGGAAGATGCCAACCTGCTTACACTCCCGCGTCCAGGTCTCCATCGGCGCAAAGAGGTCGGAAGTCAGCACCAGCAGTGTCAGCACCACAAAGATGGTGACCCGCAGCGGTGAGAAGCGGAACGGCTTACTCAATGTCAGCAATCCGCAGCCTGCCACCAGAAAGGCGAACAGGGCCATGGCAGGGACGAAGTGCCGGTAACACTCAAAGAAGTCGCCGCCGATGACGAAGACGTAGAAGAGCCATCCGCCGGTGATGGTCGCCAGGAAGATTACCTGGCGCTTCTTGCCCGCAATCCACAGCGCGATAGCGCCCACCAGCGTTAAAGCAAAGAAGACAAACTCGGATCGCCCGGCCCTCGCCTCGTAGATAAACCCTGTGCCCAACCGGTGTAGCGTGAAGGCCACCTTGACGTGAGCCGTGTTCGGCACCCATGAGCCGTAGTAGGCATGTCGGAAGAGTTCCTGTCCGGCGAAGAAGAGGATCGGGATCGGCAGAAGGCGTGCTCGTGCAATCAGCGTCCGCACCCGCACGCCATCCGCCATCACGGCGCCTGCGTAGAACAACGCAGTAAACAGTGCAGCATCCGCGCGCGACAACACCGCCAGCGCCAGCAGTGCACCCATCACGTCGGCATCGCGCGGATTTCCCTTCGGCCCGGAGACCCAGCGAATTCCGAAATACGCCGCCCATGCCAGAAGCGCGGCCAGCAGTGGCTGCTCCAGTCCGCCCAGAGACCACACAGCCACCGGCGCGCTCAGCGGCAGCGCGAGGCACCCGATTAGCGCCGAGACGAACCGGATCTTCGCCGGATAATCGCGGTAGACCTGTGCGGCAACTGCGGCGATGCCCGCCACCGTGCTCACGATGCCGAGCAGATGGGCCGCCATCTCCAGGTTCATCCCAAGCGCGCCAAGCCCGGCACAGATCAGCACCCACAGCAGGTTGCTATATCCCTCCGCCGCGGGTCGCAGATCATTCCATGTCAGGCCGTGCCCCTCCAGCAGCCGCTGGCTGTAACGCAATGAAATGTAACCATCGTCGACAATGACCGGCTTGAAATGAAAGATCTGCAGCGCCAGCGCAGCCGCGCAGATCAGTCCCAGTGCTACCAGCGACACCGCCGTCAAGTTGCGGCCTCGCGTCGCAGGGGAGGGACTGAAAAGGGGAGGAGCCTGCCTTGGGGTGGTGAACATGAGTTGCCTAGCAAAGTCTACCAAGCGTGTGCCCTTCGGTAGCCGGCCGGGCCGCTGACGCGTTCGCTGGGACACTGAGGCACAATAGAACGCAGGAGA
>DASZGZ010000354.1:0-4265 GCA_035938355.1 Acidobacteriaceae bacterium | reverse complement strand
CGCTGCTTCCAGACCGCGCAGGCCGTCCGGGCGTTCCTCAAACTCGTACCCCACGCCGAGTTTCCACTGGGGCGCAACAGCCGCTGCCTGGCTCAACGTCGCGACATGGAGGCGTTCAGCATCATCGCCGCGCACGATCATCGCGAACGTATTCTCGAACCCGAGAGAGTTTCCCACATCGATGCCGTACTCTTGCCGGTAGAGTCGCTGCACCGTGGAAAGAACGCGTCCCCGGTCCTTGTCCACTGGCTGCTTTAGGATCGCCGTGAGCGCCGTGCCCGTGTACTCCACGTACCCGTCGATGCGCCCGGCTACCAGTGCCTGCTGGCAGATGTAGCTGCCGGCAAGATAAAAACGCCGGTCGACCTTCAGCCCGGTCCGCGCCTCAATATGCTGCGCCAGCAGTTCTCCCAGCAATACCTGTTCGGTGAAGTTCTTCGCTCCAATAATCGGTTGGTCCGGGCGAGGCGGCGCGCAGCCGACGATGCATACCAGAAGTGCGATGCAAATTGTGGTCAGCGCCAGCGTGCGGCTCATGGTCGTCCTCGTCTCATGGACGCCGCCGCCTCACAGACGTCCAGTGCCCGGCACGCGCATCTTCCATTCCAGCAGTCCCAGCAGGCCATCTGCTGCCAGTGCCAGCAAGGCCGCGGGTACAGCGCCAGCCAGCACCAGCCTGTTGTCCACCGAGGCCACACCACGGAAGATGAACTCCCCGAGTCCTCCGGCTCCCACTGCCGCTGCAATCGTGGCAATTCCCACGCACGTAACCGTTGCAGTGCGCAGCCCGGCCAAAATAACCGGCATCGCCAATGGCAGTTCCACTTTCCACAGCCGCTGCCAGCTGGTCATGCCCACGGCCTCGGCCACGTCCATCACCGTCGCGTCCACCCCGCTGATACCCGCATAGGTGTTGCGAAGAATCGGCAGCAATGCGTAGGCCACCAACGCGACGATGGCAATGCGCGCCGCGCGCTCACCGATGAACGGCAGAGGCAGCAGAAAACCGAACATCGCTAGACTCGGGATCGTTTGGAGTGTGTTCACGAGCGCAAGCACCGGGCGGGCCAAACCACGCCTGCGCGCCAGCAGGATACCGAGAGGGATCGCAATCGCTGCAGCGAATAGCATCGCCGCGCCGGTCAGCCATAGATGCTCCAGCGTTAACGACGTGATCTCGTTCCAGTGCTGCTGAAGAAAGCCGGCATCATTCATGACGAACGCGCCTCCACGCCGCGATGCACCGCCCGCACATACGCTTGCACCGCCGGAACCGTGGAAGTGAGGAACTGCGCTGCGGGCAGATTTGCCGCAATGCCGCCATCCTCCATCAACACCACGCGCTCGGCCAGGTAGAGTGCTTCATCCAGGTCATGGGTCACCAGCAGCACGGTTGTCCGGGAACCATCCTGCTGCACCTCAAGGGTCAGCCGTCGCAAAAGGTCCTGCATCTCGGCGCGGGTCAGTGGATCCAGTGCGCCAAAGGGTTCATCCATCAGCAGAATGTCCTGGCCTGCGGCGAGCGCCCGCGCCAATCCAACGCGCTGCCGTTGCCCTCCGGAAAGTTGATATGGCCAACGCCGGGCAAACTCCGCTGGATTCAGCCCCACCATCTCAAGCAACGCATGTGTCCGCTCAGTAATGGCGGCGCGGGATTGGCCTTCAATCTCCAGCACCAAGCCGACATTTCGCTCAATCGTAAAGTGCGGGAAGAGGCCTGTTTCCTGAATGACGTAGCCAATTGAGCGGCGCAGTGCGATAGGGTCCTGCTCGAAGACGGAGCGCCCGCGTACCAGAAGATCGCCGCTGCTCACCTCATGCATGCGGTTGGCTGTGCGCAGCAAGGTCGTCTTGCCGGACCCACTCTTTCCCAGCAACGCAACGGTTGTGCCAGCCGGCACTTCCAGCGTCACGTCCTTGAGCAGCGCGCGTCCGTCCGGCAGCAGGTAGGTTACGTTACGGAACTCGATGGCCGCCGGCATCGTGCCCATGACTTCCATCTCCAGAAGACAAAGGCCGGGATTTCGCCCGGCCTCCATCCCTTCAAGTGCGCAGGCAGAGAAGGCTACTCCTCGCCTTCTTCGTCTCCGTCCGTGTCATCGCCAAGCACATCCGCGGGAACCGGTGCGCTCATCGCGCTCTCCGGCGTCGGCGCCGGCTGACCCTTGACGCGCACCACAGTGATCTTCGAGAACCCCTCTTTGAAGCTCGGTGGACGCAGACGTTCCGCCATCTTGTGCATGGTCTCGTCGCTCACGGTACGCTCACGCCGCCGATTCCGGTCCATGCAGACCTCGAAGGGCACATCGAAGAAGACAGCCTGCACATCGTAGCCGAAGCTCTTCGCCATCTTGATCCACTGCCGGCGCTCATGGGGCGACAGGTTCGTCGCATCCACGTAATTCCAGGGCATCTTCGCAATCAAACGGGCGCGTAGCAGCGACCGCAGCGTGGAAAAGACTAGTCCCTGGTAGCGCTGCTCGGTGATGTCGTCAAAGAGAATTGTCCGCAGCATATCGCTGGAAAGCGGCGTCACGGCGCGACGCTTAAACCAGGTCGTCTTGCCCGATCCTGGCAGCCCGATGGTCAACACCACGAAACCACGCGATGGTCGCGCCGCGCTGGGTGGTTCCGGCGGCACCGCTGAGGGTGATTCCGGCTGTGTCTCCACAATCAGCTTTCCTTCAGGAACCGGCTTGCTCGAGGCCGAAAGCGCTGCCTCTGCGGATCCATCCGCCGCGACGTCACTCTCGTGAGCCACATTGTCCAGATCACTGCCAACCACGGGCGCCTGCGTTGCCCTTGCGCCTGTCCTGGCCTCGGGCTGGCGGTCCCGCGATGGTTGCGCGGGGTTAGGCGGATATTCGGCACTGGCATAGTTGGGCTGCAGCGGCGCGGGCTGATTCGCCGGCAGCTCCTGTCCAATTTTTCCAGTCTGCTCGGAGAGGTTGGGGGCGCGCTTGGAACGTCGTCTCATCGGTCTATCGGCATCTCAACATACGCCTACGTGGATCGTACACAGGTCACGGCTGTGTCGCAATAAGTGTGCAACAATGCGGCTCCTTCGGAGCTGAGGTGCTAGCATCGAGATGGAAACCGTAACAATCGCGCAGTGTTGCCGGCATTTCGCAGCGCTGGCTTGAGCAGGTTTCCTGTCGCAAACAGGAAGATGCTCTTTCGCGAAACTTCCCATGACCCCTTGAGGAGACCCTATTTAGATGGCTGTGAAGGTAGGTATCAACGGCTTCGGCCGCATCGGCCGCAACGTTTTTCGCGCTTCGCTTGGCAATTCTGAACTTGATTTTGTCGCTGTCAACGATCTCACCTCGCCCGCAACGCTCGCGCATCTGCTCAAGTACGATTCGATCCTCGGCAACCTGCACCAGGACATCACCGCTGGCGAGGACTTCATCGCCGTCGACGGCAAGAAGATCAAGGTCTTCGCCGAACGCGACCCCGCCAAACTCGACTGGTCGTCCGTGGGCGCTCAGGTAGTCGTCGAGTCCACCGGCCATTTCACCGATGCCACCAAGGCCAAGGCCCACCTGCAGGGCACTGTAAAAAAGGTCATCATCTCGGCGCCGGCCACCAATGACGACCTCACGGTCGTCCTCGGCGTGAACGAGAACAAATACGACCCCAAGGCCCACAACATCATCTCGAATGCGTCCTGCACCACCAATTGCCTGGCGCCCTTAGCGAAAGTATTGGATGAAGAATTCGGCATCATCAACGGCCTGATGAACACCATCCACAGCTATACGAACGACCAGGTCACGCTCGACTTTCCTCACAAGGACCTGCGTCGCGCCCGCGCAGCCGCACTCTCCATCATTCCTACCTCCACCGGCGCGGCCAAGGCCCTCCATCTGGTCCTTCCGCAACTCAAGGGCAAGCTGGACGGCTTTTCCCTTCGCGTTCCCACCCCCGTTGTTTCGGTGGTCGACCTCACGGTCACCGTCGAGAAGCCGGTAAGCGTGCAGAGCGTGAATGATGCGCTCAAGAAGCATGCTGCAGGTCCGTTGAAAGGCATTCTCGGTGTGGAAGAGCATGAGCTTGTCTCGGCCGACTTCAAGGGCAACCCACTTTCCTCCATCATCGACGCGCCGCTCACCAAAGTGATAGGCAACATGGTGAAGGTCATCTCCTGGTACGACAATGAGTGGGGTTATTCGAACCGTGTCCGCGACCTGATTCTCTTCCTCGAGAAGAAGGGGCTTTAAGAAAAAGGTTTACAGTCGCAATTGCAGCGGAGCGCCAGCAGC
>DASZGZ010000353.1:0-2375 GCA_035938355.1 Acidobacteriaceae bacterium | reverse complement strand
TCGCGCTGGCAGAAATATTGCGCGCGGAAGAGCTCCGGCAGGCAGATGACCCGCGCACCCGCGCGTGCGGCCTCACGAACGCGGTCTGCGGCCTTATCCAGGTTGGCGTCCGGGTCGGGCCCGCAGGACATCTGCACCAGGCCGATGCGGTATTTCAAAGCAGTAGGCATGTTGTTGCTAAAACCTCATCCTTCTTGATGCTGCACGCACGCGAAAGGCGCGAGCTTTAGGCCCGCGCCTTTGGTTTGCATAATTGCGGGCTACTCGAAGATCAGAATCGCCGCGGCGATCACCGTCGTCCAGCGGCCGCGTTTGTCGCCAATGGCCGACTGCGTCACGTTGGCCGTGCGAACAATTTTGTTCGAGATGCGGTAGATCTCCTTCTTCTCATCCCAGCTCTTGTCCGGGTCGAAGTCCACATCGAGCGTGGTAGCCAGCATCTCGGCCGCCAGCTCTTCGGCATATTCGCCCGCCTGCTCCTCGGTCTCGCCGAAGCTGTGGTGCTCGCTCAGGTAGCCGTAGGTGTTGCGGTCGCTTGGGATGGCGACGCCAATGCTCGAAGCGACCAGGCGGTGCGGCTCGCGCGTCGAGTTCTCCGCCACCACGGCGAAGACCACCTCGCCCGGCGACAGATATTCCACACCCTCTTTGCGCGTGACCAGCTTGGCGTTCGGTGGAAAGATCGACGAGACACGCACCAGGTTCTGCGCAGCGATACCCGCATCGCGCAGCGCCAGCTCAAACGACGTCAGGCGCTCCTTATGCCTCCCGGCACCTTTCGTGAAGAAGAGGCGCTTCGGCACCATGTTCTTGCCCAATGTGTTGTTCCTCCGGATGGGGACGGCGGCGCCGGATTCCCCAGTGAAAAGTATCACAGCAACGGAGGCTACCGTGGCGGAATGTCCTCGCGAATTTATGCTGTTTTCACAGAATACGATAAAAGCGTTTTTCCTGATGCTGTGGGTGCGAAGATTCACAGGAACAATAGCTCCAGCGAAACACGCTGCGGAAGGGACATTCAGCACGATGACGGAGGGGCTGCCGGAAGAATCGCTGCGACGTCTGCGTGTACTCTACGTCTCCGCCCTGGAGCCGGACTACTACGGCGAATACCGTCTGCGGGCCCTCCGGCGGCTGGGGCTCGGGCATGTCGCAGCGCTCGACCTTCGTGCATATGGAATACCTGGCATCCTTGGCAAGCTGCAGCACCGATTCCAGATGGGACCGGAAGTACAGCGCTTCAACCGCGATCTGCTTTCCATGGTGTGTCGGGAGGACGCCCAGGTCATTCTCTTCGATAAGTCTCTCCAGACGCAGCCCGGCACACTCCGCCAGCTGCGCGCCATGGGTCGTCTGTGTGTCGACTTTGTGATCGACAACCCATTCGGCCCGCGCCGGGATCCGGGCTGGCGCCTCTACCGTCGCACCATTCCCGAGTTCGATTTGACCGGCGTGCAGCGCGACGTCAGTCTCGGCGACTACCAGCGCGCAGGCGCTCGCGAGACGGTTCGCATTCGTACCAGTTACGAGCCCTCCGTGCACTACGCGCCGGACTCTGGCTGGAGCGATTCCGGGCGCGACCGGAATGTCTCCTTCATCGGCACACCTTACGATGACCGCGGCGACTTCCTCACTCGCCTCTGGCGTGCCGGCGTCCCGGTCGGCGTCTCCGGATCACGCCCGCACTGGCAGGCCGCTCTACCCGCAGACGCCTTCGCGGCTATCTTCCGCTCCGGCGAGCTCAAAGGCGATGCCTATCGCGAGGCCATCTGGCGTTCACGCATCAATCTGGCCTTCGTCACCCACAGCAATCGCGATCAGGTGGCACACAAGTCATTCGAGATCACAGCCTGCGGCGGCTTCCTGTTGGCCGAGCGCACGGCGGAACACCTCGCCTGCTTTCGTGAGGATGAAGAGGCGGCCTTCTTCTCTGATTTCGAGGAATGCCGCGCGAAGATCGAGCGCTATCTGAATGACGAGCCGGCACGCATCGCCATCGCCGCCGCAGGGCAGCGGCGCGCGCAATCTTCGGGCTATGACAATGACAGTGTGCTGCGCCGCCTGCTCGCCAGAGCAGCGGAGCTGCTGGCTGCGCGCGATTCTAAGCGCTAGCAATCGTCTTCATCTTCGGCTTGCGGTTCAGCATATATAGCAACGCCACCAATCCAAAGACAGATCCCATGCCTGCCAATCCCAGTACACGCAGCACGGAGACGGTGTAGCGGCCTTCACCTGGCGAGTAGTTGCAGCAGTAGAGCAGGATCAGGTCTGATGGCGAACCGATGCGGTGATCGCTTGCTTCCAGGAGAGCTAGGCGAAGATCGCGGGGCTGATATTCAACGCCGGTCAGGTACTTCGAGAGCTTGCCCTCAGGA
>DASZGZ010000352.1:0-5578 GCA_035938355.1 Acidobacteriaceae bacterium | reverse complement strand
GCCGCGTTGATGTGGGCGGGTCGTTATCTTTTCAGATAACTCAGGCTGTTACCAATCTGATCTTCCACGGATCGTGACCAGGTGCAGCACGCCGCGCGATCTATAGAAGTGAATCGCTTTAGAAGGGAATCGCGGAGAAAGGATCGCGGGGCCGAATCTAGTTCCAGCGATGCGCAGGCTCGGTCCAGCCAAAGGCGCCAGGGATCACGCGCAACTCAGCAGTAGCCGCGTCATTGAAATAGATTGAAACAATGTCGAAGCGGACGTGCTTTGGCTGCTCCCGCAGGCCACTCATGTAGAGCCGCGCCATCCGCCGGATCATGCGCCGTTTGTCTGCGTCCACGGCGGATTCCGCTGTCGCCACATCGAAGCGGCTGCGCGTCTTCACTTCTACGAAGCAAAGGGTATCGCCTTCCCAGCAGACCAGGTCCAGATCCCCTGGCTGGCGTGAAGAGCGCCAGCGCCGGGCTACAACCATGCAGCCCTTTTTGCGCAGGTGGAAGTAGGCAGCTTCCTCGCCTTGATCGCCCAGGCTTAGGTGCGCGTTCTTGTCCTGCCGCTGGTGTGTGCCGCGCCCCGACCACCGGTCGATTTCCGGTATCAGGAGTTCCAGCATCCGGACCCGCTCTGTCGCCAAGCGTGTCATGACGTCATTCTGCGGCGGAAGGTTTCCGAAGGGAATGTTACTTAGGTCGCAGAGCCTTCCCGGGCGGCGGTATGTGTCGTACGAGTAAGGCAGCAGTCTGGACCCGTTTCGGAACTGACTTCCACGGAAACAGTGCAGGTGTCATTACCGGCGGTATGCCACTCACCCGGGTGGTGCATCGGGCTCACGGTGGATCGGTTGCTACGCTCCCGGACATGGGAACTTACCACGTCCTTGCCTCGGGTACCGTGCTGTGGCTACTCGCCTCTTCGGGAGCCACCGACTCACATCTTCCCCTCGTCCTGACTGCTACTCTGACGGCAGCAGCTTTATTGCTAACCCGTGTCGTTCGCCGCAGGAAAGAGAAGCAGTGACCCGCGGCGCCGAACCGGTCAGGAGTGGAATGGCTTCAAAGACGGCCTGGACGGCCTGGATCTGGTTTGCCGGCGCTGCAGTCTGGTGGGTAAGCGCCGCCCTGGCTGTGCACTATAACCACCGCACTCACGCTCTGCTGTCCCTCAGCATCTCGGCACTTTTCTTTTTCGCCGGCCTTTTGTGGGTCAGGATGCCCCCTCGAAAGCGCTAAAGCCGCGGCCGCTGAAGCCCGTTCAGTGTTCGTCGTGATGGGGCGCCTCGCTCAGCGGCCCTCCCTGGCCCGCCCATAAGAGGCAGATCAGGCCCAGGACAACGCCACCCGCCACACCCAGCAGAATCCACATCATCGGTTGATTTGGCCAGACAATCACCAGTCGCTCCTTCGAGATAACCCTCAAATCAAATGTAGCGCGGCAGCCGTTCGCCGCGCCAGTATCGCCTGAAGACCGTCGCGCCGCTGGCGCTCGGCGCTCACCCCCGGGGGACAAAGCGCGTGTCAAGCAGATCCAGCTCCCGCTCCAGTTTGCGCAGAACATGGTCGCTGATGCGGTCTTCGTAACGCATCTTCACTAGCGCAGCCCTCTCGGCGGCACGCACCCGGCTGTTCAGGTCGTACATCTGGGACCATTGCGCCGGCGTCGGGTCTTCCACATCTTCTGTTTGACCGTCCACCATCGCATAGCGCTCTTTGTAGTGGTGCATGACATCAAGCCACACTGCTTCGTCCGGGCGCGTTCCATCCGACTCGATTGACTCCAGATAGTCCAGCGCGCCTCGCAGCATTCGTTTTCGCGCATCGCGCTCCACCTTTTCCAGCGGGTCGGCTTCGCATAGTCCCAGCTTGCGGATCAGCGAAGGCAGCGTCAGCCCCTGGACCACCAGCGTGATCAGGATGACGCAGAAGGTGAGAAAGATGATGACTTCGCGTTGTGGGAAGGGAGAGCCGTCATCGAGCGTACGCGGCAGTGAGATGGCAGCCGCCAGCGCCAGCACGCCTCGCATGCCGGTCCAGCCTAGCACAAACACACCGCGCGCGTTCGGAGGAGCATAGTTCTGGTTGAGCAGCCGTGTGCGGATGAAGTATGCCAGCCGGGACCCTGGGTACATCCACAAAATCCGCAGCGCGATCACGACCGCCGACAGAATGCCCGCGTCGAACAGCAAGTCGCGGTGACTGATGCCTCGAATACCTTTCAGGATGAAGGGAAGCTGCAGGCCGATCAGGATGAACACAATTCCATTGAGCAGAAAGTCCAATGTGTTCCAGACAGCCGCATTCTCCAGACGCGCCTGCGTGCTGAACACCTCCGAGCTTTTATGACCCAGATAGAGGCCGCACACTACCGTGGCTAGAGGGCCGGAGACGTGGATACTCTCCGCCAGCAGGTACGAGACATAGGGCGCCATCAGGCTCAGCGTGATCTCGATCGGCGGATCCGCGATACGCAGTTGCAGGCGATGGATCAGCCACGCCGCGATGTAGCCCACAATCAGCGCACCGCCCACCAGGGTGAGCAGACGAACTATCCCTCCACCGAATCCTGGCTTCTGGCCGCTGACCACCAGGCTTGCCGCGAACTCCAGAGCCAGCAGAGAGCTCGCATCGTTCACCAGGCTCTCGCCTTCGAGAACGTCCACAATGCTGCGAGGCAGACCGACGCGGGCGGCAATGGACGTGGCAGCGATCGCATCCGTGCTGCAGACCACCGCACCCAGCGCCAATCCCAGCCGCCAGTCGAAGCCGGGCAGCAGGTACTCGCTCGCCACGGCTACTCCAAGCACAGTAAAGCCGACCAGGCCGAAGGCCAGCAGCAGCACGCTTACCAGATGAAAGCGAAAGTCATGCCAGGATGTATTGAAGGCTGCCGCAAATAGGAGTGGCGGCAAGAGCACGAGAAAGACAATATTCGGATTCAGCGAGATTTGCGGAAGGTTGGGGATGAAGCTCAACAGCAGCCCGCCCACCACCAGCACAATCGGATAGGGCGTCTCGAAGCGCCGCGAAAGCGTGGTGAGTCCGCCCACCATAAACAGCAGGAACAAGAGAATCAGTTCTGCATGGTGGATGCCGCCCGCGTGCATTCCCTGCCTCCTTGCGCTTCAGTCTAGCGTCTCCTCTCGCGCAATCGGTATCGGTCATGAATCGCGGGTAAAATCGACTGGACATGCAACTCGACGCAATCCAGGCAGCGCTTCGGGAAGCCCGGCTCGACGGCTGGCTCTTCTATGACCACCACCATCGCGATCCCATCGCCTATCGCATCCTCGGGCTAAGTGAGGGCCTGCACATCACGCGGCGCTGGTATTACTTCGTGCCCGCCACCGGTGAGCCGCGCAAGCTGGTGCACCGTATCGAAAGCATGCGTCTCGATCCGCTGCCTGGCCGGGCGCACGTCTATAGCTCATGGCAGGAGCTCGAGGCAGGTCTACAGCAGATGCTCACGGGCACAGAGCGCATCGCTATGCAGTACTCGCCCCGCAACGCCATCATGTACGTCTCGATGGTGGATGCCGGCACCATCGAGGTCCTCCGCGAACTCGGCAAGACCATCGTCAGCTCCGCTGATCTCGTCAGCCGTTTCGAGGCTGTCCTCACGCCGGAACAGGAAAAGAGCCACTACGAGGCGCAGGCCAAGATCGACTCCATACTTGATGCAGGCTTTCTTGAGATTGGCCGCCGCGTGCGCTCCGGCGCTGGCACCACCGAGTACGCGATGGTGGAGTGGCTGCAACGCGCCATGGCTGATGAGGGTCTTGTCTGGGAGCACGGCCCCAATGTCTCCGTGAACGCCAACAGCGCCAACTCGCACTATGAGCCGACTGCGGAGTGCCATGCGCCCATCCGCTCCGGAGATTTTCTGCTCATCGACATCTGGGCGCGGCCCGACCGCGAGGAGACTGTCTTCTACGACATCACCTGGACCGGCGTGGTCGATCGCGAGCCAACAGCGCAGGAGCAGGCGGTCTTCAATACCGTTCGCAACGCGCGCGACGCCGCCATCACCACGGTCAAGGAGGCCTTCGCGGCAGGGAAACCGATAGCGGGCTGGCAAGCGGACGATGCCGCCCGTGCCGTTATCCGCCACGCCGGCTACGCGGAGTACTTCACCCACCGCACCGGCCACAACATTGGGGCAGAGTTACACGGCAACGGGGCGCATCTCGACAATCTCGAGACCCACGACGAGCGCCTCATCCTTCCGCATACCTGCTTCTCCGTCGAGCCAGGAATCTACCTGAAGGACTTCGGCATCCGCAGCGAGGTGAACATGATGACCAGCGAGCACGAAGCCAGGGTCACCGGCCGGCTGCAGATGGATCTCGTCCGCGTGTAAACCACAGCTCATCGGTAGCGGGGAAAGCCCATGCTGGCCCTGCGGTATAGTTGGTGGAGACTCTCCATGGCAACCACTCCGCCGGCGAAAGCCGCCCCCGCCAGCAAAAAGATTGAGAAGGCATCGGAGCCCAAAAGTCCGCTGTTTTCTGCCGCTCTGCTGGCCGGCTGGCTTGTTCCGGGTGCAGGTCATCTGCTCACGCGCCGCTGGGTGCGCGGCGGACTGCTCTTCGCCGCCATCGGCCTCATGTTCATCCTCGGCCTATTGATGCAGGGAAAGCTCTACGTCGCCAATCCGGGCGATCCCCTCGCCTTTCTGGGCTTCGTGGGCGATCTCGGTTCCGGCCTGTTGTACCTAGGGGGACGCTTCTTTGGAGCCGGACAAGCCCCCGTCCAGGTGGTCACCGCGGACTACGGCACCAAGTTCATCGTCGTCGCCGGCCTCCTGAACGTTATCGCTGCGGTAGACGCACACAACATCCGTATCGGGAGGAAATCGTGACCTTCGCCCCCTCCCACTTCACCGCTGTCTTGCTTTTCGCGCTCTTCGCGTCCACGGTCTTTGGCATCACGCAGCGCAACGAACCCCGCGCCATGATGCGCTATGGCGCATACTGCTTCGTTCTCTTCGCAGGGGCAGTCATCGTAGCCAGCTGGATGATGTACTTCATCCACCGCTAGTCGTCGCATCCGTTTCTTTGTTGAAGCGCCGTCGCGCCAGTTGCTAATTCCGCTGCCAAACCATCGCGTCGAAGGTATGCCGCGACTTGAATCCCATCCGGCGGTAGAGAAGCAGCGCCTCCTGGTTGGCTTCCGTCACGGTGAGCGAGATGTATTCCAGCCCCAGCGCGGAGAGCCCCTGCATGCACTGCATCAGCAACAGGCGTCCCAGTCCGGTATGACGAAGCGCCGGCTCGACGCAAAGCTGGGTCACGTGGCCGGTATCGATATTCACGCGTGAGCACAGCACGATAGCCGCCAGCTCTTCGCTGTCACGATGCGCCAGCACCAGTGATGTCGCCGGATCGAACTGACCGCAGCCGGGGAAGCGCACGATATTGTGCAGAAAGCGCAGCGAGCCTGCCGTCGTGCGGTATTGGTCGTTGATCACGCTGTCCAGATGTCCCTGGTAAGCCAGCGCGATCAGGCGGCCCGCCGCCGCGAAGTCACTCTCCCGCCAGGGTCGCAGGCGGAGCGAGGGCGGCACCGGTGGTGTCGCGGAA
>DASZGZ010000351.1:0-6749 GCA_035938355.1 Acidobacteriaceae bacterium | reverse complement strand
GAGCGGCCGACGCGGCCGCGCAATTGATAGAGCTCAGAGAGGCCGTGGCGATCCGCGCGGTTCACGATGATGGTGTTAGCCAGCGGAATATCGATGCCGTTCTCGATGATCGTGGTGGCGACGAAGACGTCGTACTCATGGTTCATGAAGGCGAGCAGGGTCTTCTCGAGCTCTGCTTCGCCCATCTGCCCGTGGCCGACAACGACGCGGCTCTGCGGAACCAGCTCCTGGATCTTCGCGGCGAGCTCGTAGATGGTCTCGACGCGGTTATGAACGAAGTAGATTTGTCCCCCGCGCTCGAGTTCCAGCTCGACCGCGGTGCGGATCAGCTTCTCGTCGAACTTGGCTACGACCGTCTGGATAGCCATGCGGTCCTTGGGCGGCGTCTCGATGACACTCATATCTCGCAACCCTACGAGTGACATATGCAGCGTGCGCGGAATCGGCGTGGCCGACATCGAGAGCACATCGATCTGCTGGCGCATCTGCTTCAGGCGTTCCTTGTGCCGCACGCCGAAGCGTTGCTCTTCGTCGACGACCAGCAGGCCGAGGTCCTGGAACTTGAGGTCCTTTGAGAGCAGCCGGTGGGTGCCGATCAGGATATCGATCTGCCCCGCCTCGAGCTTTTCGAGGATGACCTTCTGCTCCTTCGGCGTGCGAAAGCGCGAGATCATCTCGATGTTGATGGGGAATTGCGAGAAGCGCCGGCGAAAGGTTTCGTAGTGCTGAAAGCTGAGGACGGTGGTGGGGGTGAGGACGGCGGCCTGCTTTCCGTCCTGCACTGCCTTGAAGGCGGCACGCATGGCCACCTCGGTCTTGCCGTAGCCGACGTCGCCGCATAGCAGGCGGTCCATCGGCATGTTGGATTCCATGTCGCGCTTGATGTCCGCGATGGCGGAGAGCTGGTCGTCGGTCTCGTTGTAGTCGAAGGCGTCCTCGAACTCGCGCTGGAACTCGTTGTCCGGCGGGAAGGAGTGGCCCTCGGCCGCACGGCGCTGGGCGTAAAGCTTCAGGAGCTCGTCGGCCATGTCGGCCATGGCCTTCTTCACGCGGGCCTTGGTCTTGGCCCACTGCTGGCCGCCCAGCTTGTTGAGGACTGGCGTCGGACCGGCGTCGGTGGAGCGGTACTTCTGGATCAGGTCCAGGCGGGTCAACGGCACGTAGAGGCGCGCCGCATCGGCAAACTCGAGCACCATGAACTCGACGTTCAGGCCATCCTGCTGGATCTCCTTGAGGCCGTGGTAGCGGCCGATGCCGTGCTCGACATGGACAACGTAGTCGCCGACGGTGAGGTCGCGGAAGTCGGAGACGAAGGCGGCGGTCTTGGACTTGGCGCGCGTCGGCATAGGACGCGCGGCGACGTCGGCGTCGTCCGAGAGGTCGTTTGCGCCGATGATGACGAGCTTCGCGTCGGGGAAGCTGACGCCGTTGGCGATGGCGGTGCGCACGATGATGGGCGTGCGCATGTCGCCACCCAGGTAGCTGGACTCGTCGTAGATGGTCTCGGAGCCGGTGTGCTGGGTGCGCGAGCCGAGGCGGTAGGCCAGCCCGTACTCGCGCAGCATGTTGGCGAGTCGCTCGACTTCGCCCTGGTTGGGGGCGGCGATGATGACGCGGTGCTCCTGCACGCTGAGCGACTTGAGCTGCTCGATGAAGCCAGGGATCGATCCGTGGAAGCGGAGCGTGGGCCGCGAGGGGAAGGAGATCTCCGCGGGTGCGTTGATGTCTTCGTCGAGCACGTCGACTGCGCCGAGCTGATCGAGTTCGAGGCCGGGCAGCGCGGCGATCTTTCCCTGCAGCTCCCAGGGATTCAGGTAGATGTCTGCCGCGGTGATGAGGCCGCCGATGCCGGCGCGCTCGTGGCGCTGCTCTACCTTGTTCCACCAGCGCTCGGCCTGGTTCTGCAGCATCGCGGGCTCTTCGACAAAAATCTGCGGGTTGCGGAAGAGGTCGAAGAGGGTGCGGTCGGCCCCGGCCACGGGGGCGAAGAACTCCCAGCCGGGGAAGACGGTGACGCCGCCGGCGGCGACGGCGCGCGTCACCAGGTCGGTGGCAGCGTCGTCCCCCGAGGCTTCCATACGCGAGCGGCTGAGGCGCGCGTGCACGGCAGCCAGCAGCTTCTCGGAGACCGGCGTCTCGGTGAGCGGGAGCAACAGCGCTTCGTCGAGCGGGGTCGAAGAGCGCTGCGACTCCGGCTCGAATTTGCGGATGGATTCGATTTCATCGCCGAAGAAGTCGATGCGGACGGGGCGGTCCATCTCGGGCGAGTAGACGTCGAGGATGCCACCCCGGCGCGTGAACTGCCCGGGCATCTCGACGATGTCCATCTGGGTGTAGCCGATGGCGCGGAGGTGTTCGAGGAGCATCTCGATGTCCACCTCTTCGCCGCGGCGCAGTTCCTGCGCCAGGCCGGCGTAGTACGGCGCGTCGAAGAGGCGCATGCATGCGGCTTCGACCGGCGCGATCACGATGGAGGCGCGATGCGTCGCGATCTTCCACAGGACGGAGGCGCGCTGCTCCTGCACATCCGGGTGCGGCGAGATGCCCTCGAAGGGGAGGACATCGTGCGCGGGCAGGCGCAGGATGCGCTTGGGCTCGACGGCGCCGGTGAGCTCGGCGGCGGCGCGGAGCGTGAGCTCGAGCGATTCGGCGGCCTTGTTGTCCGCGACGAGAACGACGACCGGGGCCTGCGCGGCGTGCGCGAAGAGCGGGATGCACAGGGCGCGGGCAGTTGCGGTCAGTCCGGAGACACGACGGCGCCCTCGCGCGAGGCTGAGATGCCGTCGCACACGCTCGAAGCTGTCGGTGTGCTCGATGCTCGCGAGGGCGTCGCGAACAAAGGGTAGGACCATGCTGCTCTGATTCTAGTGCCTGTCTGATGAAAGTAACGTGACCTGCCCCCCTCCCCCTCCCGGTGTGGGAGCCGGGTGCGTAAGTCTCGCCGTGCCAGAGGCTTAGAGTCGCTCCGGCGGCCTAAAATCGTCATTTCATTGAAGTTGTCATTAAAGTCGTCCAAACAAAGGGCTTACAAAGACGAAAGCCACGGATGGATTCCGTGGCTTTCTAAGGTTCAGGCCTGATTTAAGGATAGCAATTTGGATGGGTGGATCTGGCAGATTTCTGGGTGGCTTTCTCTGTGGTGGCCCATTCCGGAATTCGCGGGGGCGCCGATTCTTCTCCAGACTTCTTCAGGGCTGTTGGATCTCGGTGGCGGTTAGCTCGAGTTCGGTTTTGCCGGTGTCGCTTGTGTTGTCCGAGATGAAGATGAGGGTGGGCTTGTCCAGAGTTACGACCACGCTTGACTCCCACCTTGTCTGCCGCAAGATCGGCACGTTGGGCACGAGGCTGGGAGCAGATTTGGCGACGCTGCTCAATGCTGCGGAGACCTGCAGGCTGAGCTGGCGATCGTTGATTCGTGGATGGAAGGTATCGATGTCCGTGCCGACATCCTGATACTGGATGTCGGTGCCGCCCGCCCCGACGGCTATGGGGAACTTGTCGCCAGTCCGTATCTTGGCCGGTGCACTATCGCCGCCGGCTCCGATGATGGCGGAGTAGGCGCGGCTGTTCGTGATTTTGCCGTTCGCATCCAGCTCCAGCAAACGATAGGTGAGTTTGTAGTGAGTCAGCGGCGTATCCGGCGTTTTGTGAGCCAGGGGCGTATCCGGCGTTTTCTCCTGCGCGCGGCTGACTACAGGCGAGAGAACAACAGTGGCGACGATGGCGGCAATGAGTTGTTTTGGTGAAGACATGAATGATCTCCTGTTTTTTCCTGAGCGGATTACTGCCACTGCTGCGTTTGCTGTGTTTCGGAGAGCGCTGCGATGTGAATAGGGGTGATGGAAAGCGGCGCGTTTTCAATCGGTCGCGCGGCGAGAGACGACAGGACTTGCCGCGCCTGTGCGGGATGCTCCATTGCAAACTTCAGCACGATGCTTTCCTGGGCGGTGAGCGGAGCTGGGGATGGGAATGAAGCATCGCGTAAAACGGCGGGCCGTTCGCCCCGGCGTGTGCGGTGTGCGGCGAGGACCGACCGTGGGCGGATCATCTGCCCCGGTGCGGCTGGCACCGCAGCAGGTGACTGAGGAGCGCTGGCGGTGGAAGCTGTTGTTGGGGGCTCGGCGGCCGGCACGGGACGAGGCGGGTGCATCGCCGGATGCAGCAGCAAGGCAATCAGAAACGCAGCCGCACATGTAGCTGCGGGCACGAGCAGCCATAGACGCCTTGGTCGCGGCTTGGCTTCGGCGGCATTCGCCATAATGCGGGCGCGCAGCGATGGGTCCGGCTCTGCGGCGGTGTAGCTCGCGAGCGCTTCGTCTAGCAGAGCATCGAGATCGCGATTATCGTCATGGCCAAGAGAGTACCTATCGGGCATGGCGGGTCTCCGGTTGCGGGGCCAGTTTCTGTTTCAGCAGCATGCGGGCGCGCTGGATGCGGGTGCGGACGGTGCCTTCGGGGATGCCAAGCGCGATGCCGATCTGCGCGGAGGTCATCTCTTCGAGCGAGGAGAGGACGAGGGGCTGGCGGAGTTCCTCGGGGAGGGTGTCGATCAGCTGGTGGATGCGCGCGATGCCGCTGCTGGAGACGGCTGCCGTTTCAGGCGAGTGATCTGTCGCGAAGATGGTGTCCATTTCCATGCCTCCCTCCTCTCTTGCGGGGCGCCGCTGCCGGTCACGTGCCATGCGCCAGACGACTCGCGCCAGATACGCGTGCTCGTCTTTTATTTCCTCTGCGAGGCCTGGAACGTCGCGCCATGCGCGCTTGCGGTAGAGGCGCAGGAAGCATTCCTGCACCACATCGTCGGCGTCGCTGCGGTTGCGTAACAGAGCCCAGGCAACGCGGAAGGCGAAGCGCATGTTGCGTTCGACGAACGCCTGGAAGTCGGCGTGGTCTGCGCATGATTCTGCTTCGGGCACAATCGCGCCTTCCCTCCAGTCGTGTGTGGTGGCCAAGTCCATGCGCCGCAAGCTCGATTCACAGGCTAAGACGTACGGGGAGGGTGGGGTGTTCGGATATTTTTGGAGCCGTCATGTTCGTTGAGTGCTGACGGGCGCTGTGACGAGCCCGCATGGAGTAAAAGAGAAGGCCGCCCGACGGAGCGGGCGGCCTTTCTGGATGGTGTGTCGTGCTAGAACTACTTTCCGGAGAGACAGCCTCTTTGACCGGAGCTATTGGGATAGCCAGTGCCGGCGGTGTACGCGGCGTTGGACCATTCTCCCTGGATCTTCCACTGGGTGTTATTGGAAAAGGCGACGAGAGGTGCGCCGAAGGTCCATGCGCACTTGTCACCGTTCTCTTCACCTGAGGAGTCATACCAGGCACCTGGGTTTGCGGGATCGGTGCGCGCTTCGGAGAGTTCATGGCCGCTGACATTGGCGATGGCGGCGAGGCCCTGCGAGTGGAGTCCTGAGGTGTCCTGCGGGTCGCAGCCTGCGTCGCCGTCGAGTTTGAAGAAGTAAGCAAACTGAACAGGAACGCCGCCGCAGCTTCCGTAGCTATGGTAGGCACAATAGTTGGCGTTTCCGCGCGGTGTATCCGCGTAGACAGCGTAGTAGCCGTTGCCGCTGCTATCCGGAACGCCGATGGCTTTGCACACCTCCGACAGGATAGTGGAGGTGTTGGCGCCGGTGGTGGAGGGCGACGTGTCGACGATATGGCCGAGGTGATTGGTGCTGGCGGTCACCTGACCGTTGGTTCCGGTGTATTCATCCGATGTTTTGGCGTAATTGGATATGTTGAAGCCGTTGTACCAGAGATCCATACCTGAGATCTTGTCGCCGGAGTAGCTGCCCCAACTGGTTCCCCAGAAGATGGCCTTGGTGACGGCGGTGGGCATGATCTTCCCGCCGTGATAGGTCATGTTGGGACTTCTCCGAGCTCTTGCTGTTTTGGCTTCGTTCGCGATACGCGCGTCGGGATGGAATCCGCGAGCCCAATGAAGGCCCAACATGGGTGGACCGCCCTTCGGATTGAGGTCTTGCGGTGGCGCGGCTGCGGTGGTCGCCTGTCCAAAGGCGAAACTCGCCGCGCAAAGCATCGGAATCAGCAGCATTCGTTTCATTCGATGAATCCCCTATATCCGGATTGAAAGGCATGGTCCGCGAACTCGAAGGGCAGTCCCCGGGTTGGATAAGAAGACTGCCCGGATTCGCGATGGCTGTCAACTGAATAGAAGAAAGTGTCAGGTCACCACCGGAACTTGGCGGGAGGGCCCATTCTGATCCTTGCCTGCGCGCAGTGCGCCGTCGCAGTCAGTTGCGGGCGTTGACCGGCACACCGGGCGAAGGTGGAGCGAAATGCACCGCATAACGACATTGTGAGCGAATCAAAAACAATGTCGGTGACGTAAGGGATGGCGGTCCCGCCCCTGCGGGGTTGAACGCTGCCCGGGTGTCTCGATTGGTCCGGCGAATCGCCGTGAGTGTTCAGCCGGCTGAAGTTTCGGTCGACTGCCCGTAGAAGCTGAGGGCAGCGTCCCCTTGTTCGAGGAGGCGATAGCGCTTGAGTGATTTGTATGTATCCGCCAGGGTGACAGTTCCGCGGCGGGCGTGTTCGGCGATGACGATGGCATCGGGGGCGAGCAGCGCGGCGGAGGACGCGGCCAGCAGGTTGAGGCACTGGGTGTAGGCGGCGGCGTCTTCCCATGGCGGGTCGAGATAGACGAGGGTAAAGAGTGAATCGCGGCCATCCTCGGCCACGGCAGCGTTGCGCGCGGCGAGGTTGCGGAGCGCCGCAGGGACGCTGCGCTG
>DASZGZ010000350.1:0-3210 GCA_035938355.1 Acidobacteriaceae bacterium | reverse complement strand
TTCCGCGCAAGTCCGGCACAATTACAGTGTGGTCCTTGACCAGGTCTGCAGCCAGCGGGGCCCACATGTCGCCGGTATCTCCGAAGCCGTGCAGCAAGACGACGGCCGGACCCTTCCCCCCGATGCGTACGTAGAAACTCGTGCCGTTGGTCTGCACCATTTGGGTGTGAAAGGTCGCGGGAAAGGGCGCAACGCGTGCGACGGACATCGCCGGGAGAGCGCTCGCAACAAGTGCGGCCATCAGATACCGAACCATAGCTTCCCCCTTGATATCGCGCCTTGTTGCGCAGCGCGCTGTGAATGTGTCGACCCAGAGTTTAATCCTGCTGACGTCGAACCGACAGGCATCAACCGCCCGCGATTACCTGTTCCCCGGAGCTCGGGTAGGATGGACGGGATTTCTGGGGAGGAACCGCCATGATCCTGGGGATGACGACTTTCACCGCGGTACATGTGCTGTTGAGCGTGATCGGATCCGGGCCGGCCTTTGCTCTCACGCAAGGCGTTGTGCTGGTGTTCTACGTCGTCACCGGCTTCCTGGCTGTCAGAGCGTTCCGCCCTGCAGCGCATCCGGTCTGACGCCTAGCGCGCGGCCGCGATCATCGAATGGAATCCTGGATTTCAGGACTAGCACTACACGGCTATTCGATCCTGTTCGCTGCGGTCTTCCTGGAAGCGGTCGGACTGCCGCTGCCTGCAGCACTGGCCCTGCTCATCGCGGGAGGCGCGAGCGCCCGTGGCTCACTGCAGGCCTGGTACGCCCTGGGTGGAGCTCTCCTGGCGATGGTCGCAGGCGACACGCTGATGTTCGTGATGGGTCGTTACACAGGATGGTGGCTGCTTGGCGTACTTTGCCGCATTTCGCTGAATCCTGAATCGTGCATCCTCCGTTCGGCGGACTCCTTCTATCGCCGTGGACGGGCGCTGCTCGTAGTGGCGAAGTTCATTCCTGGGATCAACACCATGGCGCCGCCGCTCGCCGGCTGCATGAATATGCGTCTGCTGCAGTTCCTTGGGTTGGATCTGGCCGGTGCCGCGCTCTACACCGGCTCATACTTTGGGCTCGGCTACCTTTTCAGCGACGCACTGGAAGCGATTACCCGCGGCTACCAGACCTTCAGCCGGGTGGTGGGTTGGGTGGTGATCATCCTGGTGGCCGGCTACGTGGCCTTCCAGATTTGGCTGTGGATCAGAGCGCGCGCGCTGCGTACCGTTCCCTTCGCGATCCCCTCCGAGGCGGCGCAGCAACTGGCGGCTGGGGCCTGCATCTACGACGTGCGCAGCCACGGCTATCTTGATCCCAAGGCAACTCGTATCACGGGATCCAGAAGGCTGGATCCCAACGCGCTGAACCGGTCCAGCGAGGAGTTTCCGGGTGGACAACGAGTCTACGTGTACTGCACCTGTATTCGCGAAGCGACCAGCGTGCGGGTGGCGCGGGAGCTGCAGAGCAAAGGGGTTCACGTCGCGGTGATCAAGGGCGGCCTGCGGGCCTGGAAAGGTGCAGGGTTACCCATCGAGCCCGTGCCACGTGACGAAATGGCGGCCCTTCCGACTTTTCGTTAGCGGTCCGCTGGATAATCATCTGACGCTGATTCTCTTTCGATTGAGTGAGAAATCGTACACGTACAAGAGGCTGCAATGGGAGTTCGTGCACAAGCGATCGCAACAATCAGGCTCGAGGAGCCGCACGTTCGGGTAACGGAGTACCGTTTTTCTCCCCAGGCCGAAACCGGCTGGCACCGGCACGGCCACGACTATGTCGTCGTCCCGTTGAGGACCGGCAAGTTGCTGCTGGAACAGCCGGACGGCACATCGAGCACTGCCGACCTGCTGGTGCACCAGCCATACGCGCGGCGCGCAGGGGTCGAGCATAACGTCATCAACGTCAACGCCTTTGAATTTGTCTTTTTAGAGATAGAACTCCTGCGTTGAGCGCCCACCGCTCAGCTTGCCTTCTTCATCTCTCCCGCGATCTTGTCGCTTTTTTCCATGAATCGCTTGTATGCGGGACGCTCTTGCAGGCGGCGCACGTAGTCCTCAAAAGCGGGATGCGGCTCGAGAGCTTTCATCATCCTCCCGAAGGCGATCTGCGACCCGATGTAGACATCGGCCGCACTGAACTGCGGACCGAGGATGTATGGGCCAGGCGTGAGAGCCTTTTGCAGCGTTGCGACGGTGTCGTCATAGCTGCCGTAGCCCAGCGCACCCGGCCGCGACGGCGCCGGGCGCGACAACATGCGATCAATCACCGCGGCCTCGACGCAACTCCCACCGAAGAACAGCCAGCGGTAGTACGTGCCGCGCAGGGGGCTGTCTGTGGATGGTGCAAGGCGCGCGGCAGGAAAGGCATCCGCGAGGTATGCGCAAATGGCCCCGCACTCGGTCACGACTGCACCGCGGTGGACGATCGCCGGAACCTTTCCCATGGGGTTGACGGCGAGGAAACCGGGCTTTTTCTGATCCTGGGTCTCGAGGTTCACGACCTCGAACCGGTAGGGCACTCCCACCTCCTCCAGCATCCAGTGCACGATGCGTCCGCGGGACATCGGGCTGCTGTAAAAGACGAGTTCCTCGCTCATGGGTAGGTCCTTCGTCGGTGACGCCTGGGGGCACGGGCGCCCGCCAGTCTGAGGTCGAATGTTACCCGAACGCATTGCTCAAGCGGGGGCGCGCGCAAGCTAAGAGACACTGAGGACATTACCCCGGCAAGGAGTGGAGCTGACCTATGCAGCAACGGCAAAATGTCAGAGAGGTCTCGTTTCGCATCAGTATCGCGCTCAAGGGCGTGAACGCAGCATTGGAGATCGTAGGTGGTGTGGCGCTCGCTGCCGTAAGCCCCGCGTTCATTCTCCGTGCCGTCGCACTCCTGACTCAGAATGAGCTCGCCGAAAACCCTCGCGACTTCATCGCCAACTACTTCCTTCACGCCGCAAGCCACTTGTCACTCAGTGGCCAACGCTTTGCGGCGGTCTATCTATTCAGTCACGGCGTCATCAAGATTGGTCTGGTCTGGGCTCTGCTCAAACACAAGCTTTGGGCCTATCCGCTGTCCATCATCGTATTCGGCGCCTTCATCGTGTACCAGCTTTACCGCTTTACTTTAACTCACGCCCCGGGCCTGATCGCTCTGAGTCTGTTCGATCTGCTGGTGATCGGGCTAATCTATCTCGAACTGCGAGCCTTGAAGCAGGGGAGGGCCGGGGTGCA
>DASZGZ010000349.1:0-5437 GCA_035938355.1 Acidobacteriaceae bacterium | reverse complement strand
GACGGCTTCGGTTCGAGCAGGGACGTCGGCAAGCAGACGGACACGTGCGCACTGGTGCGGCGCGAGGACGGTGAAGCGGATGCCGTGGCGTGCGAGCAGATCCAGCGATTCCAGATCAACGGCCGTTTCCGCCAGCCACATCCCTTCGGGTTTACGGCCATAGCGGTGCTCAAAATCGGCGATGCCCCACACGACCTGTGTCTCGCGATCCCGTGTCGTGGCCAATGGCATGATGATGTGGTTGTAGCCCTGCGCCATTGCGGAACCGTGGCCGCCAAATTGCCTCTGGCTCAAGCGGTCGGCATCGCGAATCATGTTGTAGGTGAGTGGCGCCTTCTCCTGCATCCAGGAGAGCAGCGTCGGGCCGAGATTGAAGCTCATCCGCGCATAGTTGTTGGTGATGCGCAGGATGCGGTTTTTGCTGTCGACAATGCGGGCTGCGCCGTTCGTCGCATAGCACTCGGCCGTGATGCGTTCATTCCAGTCGTGGTACGGCGCGGCGGAGTCCTGCGTCTCGACGGCTTCGAGCCAGGGATTCTCGCGGGGTGGCTGATAGAAGTGTCCGTGAACGCAAACAAAACGGTGAGCGGGAGAGACGGACATGTCCGAACAGTCTAGCGCCCCGGCACGTGGTCTGCATGTTCGCGCCTGCTCAACGGGGCTGCGTGGCCTGACGTTGTGCATCCGCTCTTTCCAGTCTCTGCTGGGGCAGCGGCGAATTCTTCCGCGACAAGGCCGGTTGGCAGGCCGTCCAGGCTGTGCGCGTTTTTCACGCGGCGGTATTCCTCGAGTCCCGTGTCACCTTTTTGCTCTGCCCAGCGGCGCAGCGTCTCCCGCTCGCCGATGTACTCGAACAGCGGTACGCCATAACCGCACGAGGTCTGCACCAGGTCGATGTCGATCCGGACAATCTGCCGCGCGCCGAGAGGTTCTGCGTTGTCAAAGGCGGACGCCAACAGAGCGCTATAGGCGCTGCTTCTGCGGGGAAGACTGACGCCTCGGCCGTAAAGACGCAGGATGGACGGCGGTTCGTCCAGCGCGCAGAACATCACGGTGATGCGGCCATCGACGCGTAGATGGGCGGCCGTTTCACTTCCGCTGCCGGTGAGGTCCAGATACGCAACCGTTCGCTCGTCGATAACACGCAGTGCACCGGTCGGGCGCGGCGAGATGTTCACGCGGCTGGTGGCAGTTGCCGACGCGGTGAAGAAGATCCGCTGCCGCGCGAGGAAGTCGCGATGCGCCGGCGTCATGCTGGTGAACTGCTTGCCCATACCGCAAGCTTACGCGAGGAGCAGGCGCTACTCCGGCGGTGGCGAGGCAGTGCCGTGAAGGTCGCAGGCGCGCCATAGATACCAGCTTGCAACCGAGCGCCAGGGCTGCCACTTCTTCGCGCGGCGTAGCATAACATCGGGCTTCGGCAACACCGCCGGGGTGATCGGCTTCGATTTCGGCGGCCGTCCGAAGGTCAGCAGAAAGCCCTTGCGCACGCCGTAGTCACTTGTCGGAAAGACATCCGGACGGCCGAGCCGAAAGATGAGCAGCATCTCCACCGTCCATTGCCCCACACCGCGGACCTGTGTCAGGCGCTCGACGATCTCTTCATCGGACATGCGCCGGATGCTCGAGAGCGTGGGTACGGTGCCGTCCAGCGTCTTTGCCGCGAGATCACGCAGCGCCTTCATCTTGTTCGCGGAAAGACCGCAGCCGCGCAGAATCTCGTCAGGTGCGGCCAAAATATGGTCCGGCTGCGGATGGAAATCGCCAAACGCATGCAGCAGTCGGTTGAGGATAGCAAATGCAGCCTTGCCGTGAATTTGCTGATAGATGATCGATTCCACCAGCGCTTCGAAGGGCGAATGCTGGCTCTTCAGCCGCATGGTGAACGGCCCCGCCCTGCGGATCAGTTCACCCAGCTTCGGATCTGCTTCCGTCAGCGAGGCGATTGCCTCTGCAGGGTCGTAGCGAACAGTTCGGCGGCCATCGTTCATACCGGCTTGAGTGTATCGAACGCGCAGGATCAGGAAGCATGAGCGCCGCTTGTTGCGGTCATCACGCTGGAGGAATCACCAGAGACAATCCGTGGAAGATTGCATACAATTCCACGCGTTCCTGAGAGACAAAAACACTGCGAAGGTCGCAAAATCGCAACGACTGGCGCGACCCATTATGGTCGAGACAAGAAATGCTGTTATAGTCCTGCTTTGCCCCCTCGTTGGTCTTTTCGATATACGACTAGAGCGGTCGCAAATCGTTGATTGCAGTGACCTCTAAACTCCTTTCTTTGACGTAAGGGAAGTAGGAACGGATCGATGCCGCAGATTTTTGACCGCAGCTCAAATGCGCTCGCGCGTATGAGCCTGATCCTGACGGGACTGATTGTGATTGCGTTGGGAGTAACCCTAGATCAGCTGCAGCGCTCCCCATGGGTAACCCGGCAAGGTCAGCGTGCGGACCAACCAGTACCCTTCAGCCACAAGCACCACGTGCAGGGTCTTGGCATTCAATGTCAGTACTGCCATACCTCCGTCGAGCGCTCGAGCTATGCGGGCATCCCTCCGACCAAGACTTGCATGAACTGCCACGCGCAGATCTGGACCAACGCACAGTTGCTTGAGCCGGTGCGGCGGAGCTGGGCAACTGGCCAGTCCCTTCGGTGGATCCGCGTGCACGATCTGCCCGACTACGTGTACTTCAACCACTCCATTCACGTGAACAAGGGCATCGGCTGTTCGTCCTGTCACGGCCGCGTCGACCTGATGCCCATCATGTACCAGGAAAACTCGCTGCAGATGGAGTGGTGCCTGAACTGCCACCGCAATCCCGCCCAGAACCTGCGGCCGGCCAATGAGGTCTACAACATGGCGTGGACCGGCCCCTCGAAGGACAAGCCGGTGTGGTGTGGGGCCCAGGGCGATAAGGCGGGAACGCCGACCGCGCAGACGGTGAGCTGCACAACGGTGAATCCGGAGCAGGTGGGGGCTCGCACTGCCTCACTCGACATGCTGCCGCCGACCGATTCACCGGAGACGCACATGCTGGATGTGGCAGCGCATCCGAATGGAGCCGCAGGACCGACCGGCGCGGACAACGTGAACTATACGCAGTTCACCAGCCAGGAGACGCTGGGCCTGTTTCTGCTGAAGCAATACCACATCCGCGACCCGCATGAGCTCAGCTCGTGCGAGACCTGCCACCGCTAGGGCGATGGGGCTGTTGGCGGCCATGACGATGGGAACTGAGAGCAAAGCCGAAACAATGGATACACAGGACGGAATGGTGGCGAAGGACGCAGGGCTGACAGTGCTGGAGACGATTCAGCCCGGGGGAAGCTCCGGGACTGAACCCGGAGCAAAGCAGGGGATGACGATCGCGGCTGCGCGCGCCGAGCTCGATAAGGGCGCAGGGTGGCAGGGAGTCGATCGTGCCGCAGCCCGCCCCGGTTTTGACCGCCGCATCGAGCAGGAGTTCCCGGCCCATGCGAGCGAGTGGGTGGACCCGGTCTCGCGCCGCGGCTTCATGAAACTGATGGGCGCATCCGTGGCCCTGGCCGGCCTTGCGGGATGCACCAAGCAGCCCGATGAGCCTATCTATCCCTATGTCAAAGCACCAGAAGACCTCATTCTGGGCAGACCGAACTACTTCGCGACGGCCTTTCCGTTCTCGACCGGCGCGCTTCCTTTGCTCGTCAAGAGCGATGCGTACCGGCCCATCAAGATAGACGGCAATCCCGAGCACCCGATGAGCATGGGTGGCTCTGACCCGCTGAGCCAGGCTTCGCTGCTCGGTCTTTACGATCCGGACCGGTCGCAGCATGTCCTCTATCATCTGGAGACGAGCTCCTTCGCGAACTTCCAGGCGGCGCTGGTCCGCGACCTGGCAAGCATGCCTGGTGGCCAGGGCCTTTACATTCTGAGCGCCACCATCACCTCGCCGACGCTGGCTGCCCAGTGGAAGGACGCGCAGAAACGGCTGCCTCAGGCGAAGCTGGTCCAATACGATCCGGTCAATCGCGACTCTGCGCGACGCGCCTCGAAGGCGGCCTTCGGCGACTTTTACGATGCGCAGTACCAGCTGGACAACGCGGATGTCATCCTGTCGCTCGATGCGGACTTCCTCTCCGGCATCACCCATCCGGGCTTCGTCAAGCTGTCGCGCGACTACGCAAACCGCCGCAAGTTGATGGATCCCTCGATCGAGATGAACCGGCTGTACGCGGTCGAGAGCATGCCCACCACCACCGGCTTCAAGGCTGACCACCGGCTGAAGCTGAAGGCGAGCCGCGTGGGCGCGTATGCCCGGGCCATTGCTGCTGCCGTGGGCGCCGGATCATCCGGCAGTTCCGGCGGCTGGACCGGCGAGCAGCAGGCCTTCATTGCCGCGCTGGCTGCCGACCTCAAGGCCAATGCCGGCAAGTGCGTGGTTATCCCCGGCGAACAGCAGTCGCCGGATGTGCACCTTGCCGCGATCGCTATCAACCAGGCGCTCGGCAATGTGGGCAAGACGGTGGTCTACACGGAAACTGTGCAGCCGCTGCCATCGGTCCAGCTTGACGATCTGAAGTCGCTGGTGGCCGACATGAATGCCGGCAAGGTCAAATGGCTGCTGATTCTGGATGCGAATCCGATGTACACGGCGCCCGTCGATCTGAATTTTGCGGAGGCCCTGGGTAAGGTGCCGACCAGCGTGCATCTGGGCAGCCATGTCGACGAGACGGCACAGTTCACCACCTGGCATATCAACAGTGCCCACTACCTCGAATCCTGGTCGGATGCGCGGGCTTACGATGGCACGCTCTCCGTCATCCAGCCGATGATCGATCCGCTGTATGGCGGCAAGTCGGCGCACGATGTGATGCAGACCCTGCTCGATGATCCAGCCCGCTCCTCCTACGATGTGGTGCAGGAGAGCTGGCGGCAGCAATTGACGGGGAAGGGTGAATTCGAGTCTGCGTGGCGCAAGGTTCTGCACGATGGCTTTGCCGCCAATACCGCATTTGCTCCGAAGTCTCTCTCGGCCGGCTCCACGACGGCCGCGGGAATCACTGCTTCCGCAGCCTCCGAGGATGCGATCGAGGTGGTCTTCCGCGCCGATCCGTCGATCTACGACGGTCGTTATTCGAACAACGGCTGGCTGCAGGAGCTGCCCAAGCCGATTGTGAATAACTGCTGGGACAATGCCGTGATCATGAGCGGTCCCACCAAGATGAAGCTGGGCTTCGAAGAGAACGATGTTGTTGAGATCACGCTCAGCGGCCGCGTTGTTCGCGGACCAGTGCTCTCCGTGCCAGGGCATCCGGACAATGCCTTCACACTGCACCTCGGCTATGGCCGCCAGCACTCCGGCCGCGTCGGGACAGGCATGGGCTTCAACGCTTATGCGATCCGCACTTCCGATGCGCCATTTTTCGCTGAGGGAGCCACGTTCAAGAAGACCG
>DASZGZ010000348.1:0-2358 GCA_035938355.1 Acidobacteriaceae bacterium | reverse complement strand
GGATGACTTCAAAGTGATCCAGGAGGAGCTCAAGCGCTTTGGGCACGGGCTCGATGAGAAGCCGATGTTGGTGGTCGCATCGAAGGTAGATGTAGCCAACCCGGAGAAGCTGAAGAAGCTGCAAGCGATGGCGAAGCGGCGGAAGCTGCCGTTCTATGCGATTTCGGCGGTCACAGGACAGGGCGTAGACGCGCTCAAGTACGCGATTGCAGCTGAGGTGAAACAGGCTCGCGAGGCAGAGCGCGAGAGCGCTACGCAGGAAGCAACTCCGAGCTTTTAAGCCAAGTCTGAGGCTTTGGCCTCTCGAGGTTTAGACCTGTACAGGCGCCAGCCGTGCCGCACGGGCAGGACGCCGCGTCACTTCGAGTTGCGGCAGAGTGATCAGATCCCAGGCGGTACGGTCAGCCAGCAGGCGAGAGACCAACGCCGTGTGCATGGCGTGGCCCGCACGCTCGGCGACGACGCGGCCGAGGATGCGGTGGCCGGCAAGCGCCAGATCGCCGATCAGGTCGAGCACCTTGTGACGTACGAACTCGTCGGTGAAGCGCAGGCTTCCGTTCTGCACACCCGTGCGGGTGAGAATGATGGCGTTTTCCGGCGAGGCACCACGGATGAGCCCCATATCGCGCAGCATTCGCTCGTCTTCGCGGAAGCCGAAGGTGCGTGCCGGCGCGATCTCCGCGCCATAGGCGTCGGCGGCGAGATCGACGGTGAAATCCTGGCGCATGATGGGCGAGGGGAAGTTGATCTCGTAGGTGATGCTGTAGCCGTCGCCAGGATAGACGCCGATAAATTTGTCGTTCTCACGAACTTCGACCTTGCGCAGGATGCGCAGGTACTCGCGGCGGCGCCGCTGGACTTTGATGCCAACGCTCTGGAAGGCTTCGACGTATGGAAGGGCGCTGCCGTCGAGGATGGGCAATTCGAGATTGTCGAGCTCGATGATGACGTTGTCGATGCCGGTGCCGATGCAGGCCGAAAGCAGATGCTCGGTGGTGGAGATCAGGACGCCCTGGCGCATCAGGCTGGTAGCGTAGGAGACCTTGGCGACATTGCGGCCGATCGCCTGAATTTCGAAGTTGTCGAGGTCTGTGCGCCGGAAGACGATTCCGGTACCAGCTGGAGCAGGGAGAAGTCGTAATTGGACGGGGGCACCGCTATGTAGGCCGATTCCGGAAAATGCAATACTCCCGGCTATTGTCTGTTCGAGTTGAGCCTGCATGTAAGGCCTGGGCACCTCTGCCGTGTAGCTATGGCGAATAGACTACCCATGCTGGCAAAAGTTTCACTGTGGTAAAGATACGACACAAAGGCTCCCAAGATGACGAAGATGCAACACAAGCGATTTATCCCAGCAGGGCTCCAAGCGTCTGGAAGTAAAGAAGTTATAAAACTCCAGGCTTGGATGGAAAGGCTGGAACGCGAACTTGACGCAACGCTGGAAAAGGTATCCGTGTTGGTTCGGCAGGAAAGCCCGACCAATTTACCTGATGGCGTAAATGCGGCGCAGAAGCTGGTGACTACATGGACGGAGGAACTGGGCGCAAGGGTTACACGGCATGCGCGCAGCGGCAGTGGGGGCATCCTCGAAGCCCGATTTGGTAATCCGCAAGATGGACGGAAGCCAATCCTTCTGCTGGGCCACCTGGATACAGTTTGGCCGGTGGGGACGCTGGCGCGCATGCCCTGGCGCGTCCAAGACGGCTGGGCCTATGGACCCGGTGTGCTGGACATGAAGGCCGGTGTGGTGATGGCGCTGGCTGCGATGAAGTTGGTGGGCGAAGTGGATGCGGGCCGGCCCGTGGTCTTGCTGCTGAGCGGAGATGAAGAGACCGGAAGCCACCAATCGCGGGAGTTGATTGAAAAGATCGCGACAGGATGCCGTGCAGCATTTGTGCTCGAGCCGGCGCAGGGTCCACAGGGGGCGTACAAGACGGCGCGAAAGGGAGTGGGTCAGTTTCGTTTGGAGGTTGAAGGCGTGCCTTCCCACAGCGGCGTGGATTTTAGCGCGGGACACAGCGCGATACGCGACCTTGCCTGGCAGATCGAGCAGATCAGCGCGCTGACGGACCTGGCGCGTGGGACGACGTTGAATGTGGGCGTGGTCGGCGGCGGGACGCAGCCTAATGTGATCGCGGCATCAGCGTGGGCGGAGATCGACCTGCGGGTGAAGACGCTTGCCGATGCGGAAGCGATTGCGCGAGAGCTAAAGGCGCTGAAGCCGCGCGATGCAGAGTGCACCTTGCGCCTGACTGGCGGATTGAACCGGCCGCCGATGGAGCGCACGGAGGGGACGGCAGCCCTATTCGCCCAGGCGAAAGAACTCGCAGCAGCTTTGGGCTTCACTCTGGAGGAAGC
>DASZGZ010000347.1:0-14626 GCA_035938355.1 Acidobacteriaceae bacterium | reverse complement strand
GCGTCTCAAGTACGCGAAGCGCCTCAAGGTCGTTGAGGCATTCCGCAAGTCCGGCAACAAGCCGCAGTGGATGATCCTTGACGTGATCCCGGTCATTCCGCCCGAGCTGCGCCCGCTGGTGCCGCTGGATGGCGGCCGCTTCGCCACGTCGGATCTCAACGATCTCTATCGTCGCGTGATCAACCGCAACAACCGCCTCAAGAAGCTCATGGACCTCCATGCGCCTGAGGTGATCGTGCGCAACGAGAAGCGCATGCTGCAGGAGGCCGTCGACGCGCTCTTCGACAACGGCCGCCGTGGCCGCGTGCTGCGCGGTGCGAACAACCGTCCGCTCAAGTCGCTCTCCGACACCCTCAAGGGCAAGCAGGGCCGCTTCCGTCAGAACCTGCTCGGCAAACGCGTGGACTACTCCGGTCGTTCTGTCATCGTTGTCGGCCCCGAACTCAAGCTGCACCAGTGCGGCCTGCCGAAGAAGATGGCGCTCGAGCTCTTCAAGCCGTTCATCTATCACCGCCTTGAGCAGACCGGGCAGTGCGACACCATCAAGCAGGCCAAGGAGATGGTCGAGCTGCAGAAGCCCATCGTGTGGGACATCCTTGAAGAAGTCATCAAGGACCACCCGGTGCTGCTGAACCGCGCTCCAACCCTGCACCGTTTGGGCATCCAGGCGTTCGAGCCGGTATTGGTCGAAGGCAAGGCCATCAAGATCCATCCGCTGGTCTGCACCGCCTTCAACGCCGACTTCGATGGCGACCAGATGGCCGTTCACATCCCGCTGTCGCCCGAAGCGCAGGTGGAAGCGAGCGTGCTCATGCTCGCCTCGCACAACATCCTGTCGCCGGCCTCCGGTCAGCCCATCACCGTGCCCACGCAGGACATGGTGCTCGGCCTCTACTACCTGACCAAGTCCAAGAAGGGTGCCAAGGGTGAGGGCCGCGCCTTCGCCAACATCGAAGAAGTGCTGATGGCGCTCGAAGCCAAGGAGATCGAGACGCTGACGCCGATCCGTCTGCGCTACACCGGTCCCGTGCTTGATATGACCACGGCCTACGACGATCAGGACCTGACGCACACCGAACCGATCGAGTACGACAAGCAGTTCATCTCGACCACGGTCGGCCGCGCCATCCTGAACGACGCTCTCCCTGAGGGCATGCCGTACGTCAACGGCCTGCTCAAGAAGAAGGGCATCGGCCAGCTCGTCAACTACTGCTACCTGAACCTCGGTCTCGAGATCACGGTGAAGATGCTCGATCGCGTCAAGGAGCTCGGCTTCCAGTACGCGACACGCTCGGGTCTCTCCGTCGGTCTGGACGACATGGTCATCCCCGAGTCCAAGGGCCCCACGGTCCGCGACGCGGAAAAGCAGGCGGTCGCCGTGCAGCAGCAGTATCTCGACGGCGCCATCACCAACGGCGAGCGCAACAACAAGGTCATCCAGATCTGGTCATCTGTCACCGAGAAGGTTGCCGATGAGATGTTCGACAACATGAAGGCCGCTGACAAGGCGGGCGTCATGAACCCGATCTACATCATGGCCGACTCCGGCGCCCGCGGTTCCAAGCAGCAGATCCGCCAGCTCTCCGGCATGCGCGGTCTCATGGCCAAGCCCTCGGGCGAGATCATCGAGACCCCCATCAAGGCGAACTTCCGCGAAGGCCTCACCGTGCTCGAGTACTTCATCTCGACCCACGGCGCCCGCAAGGGACTGGCCGACACGGCGCTCAAGACGGCGGACTCTGGATACCTCACCCGCCGCCTGGTCGACGTGGCGCAGGACGTCATCGTCAGCGAGCAGGATTGCGGCACGGCGGAGGGCATCTACGTCACGCCCATCGTCGAGTCAGGCGAGATCATCGAGCCGCTGCGCGACCGCATCATCGGCCGCGTATCGCTCGAGAAGATCAAGGACTATGAGGGCAAGGTCATCGTCGAAGTCAATCAGGAGATCGACGAAGACCTCGCATCGGCCATCCAGGCAGCGGGTATCGAGCGCGTCAAGATTCGCTCGGTGCTCACCTGCGAGTCCAAGCGTGGTGTTTGCATCCGCTGCTACGGCCGCAACTTGGCCTCCGGTCGCACCGTCGAACTCGGCGAGGCAGTCGGCGTCATCGCTGCGCAGTCCATCGGCGAGCCGGGCACGCAGCTCACCATGCGTACCTTCCACATCGGTGGTACGGCATCGCGCGTCTCGGAGCAGTCGCACCTCGACGCGAAGAACGCCGGCATCGTGCGCTTCATCAACCTGACCTCCGTCCGTTCCAAGGCCGGCGATCTGGTTGCCATGAACCGTTCGGGCGCCGTTGCCATCGTCGATGAGCGTGGCCGCGAGAAGGAGCGCTACCAGATCGTCTATGGCGCCAAGTTGAAGGTGGAAGAGGGTGCGCATGTCACGCTCGGCCAGTCGCTGGCAGAGTGGGATCCGTACACCTTCGCCATCCTCACCGAGATCGGCGGCGCGGTGCAGTTCAAAGACCTGCAGGAGGGCATCACGCTCAACGAAGAGGTCGATGAGGTCACCGGTCTGTCGCGTCTGGTCGTCTCCGACGCCCCGGATGAGAAGCGCCAGCCGGCCATCCTCATCAAGGGCGCCAAGGGCAACAAGCGCTACCTGATGCCCAGCCGTGCGCACCTCATGGTGCAGGATGGCGACGAGGTCTTCCCCGGAGACATCCTGGCCAAGATCCCGCGCGAAACCACCCGCACCAAGGACATCACGGGCGGTCTGCCGCGCGTGGTCGAGCTCTTCGAAGCCCGCAAGCCGCGTGAGACAGCCATCATCAGCGAGATCGATGGTGTCGTTCGCTTCGGCGAAGTCACCAAGGGTCAGCGCAAGATTTACGTCACGGCGGATAACGGCGAGGAGAAGGAGTACTCAGTGCCTCGCGGTGTTCACGTCAACGTGCAGGAAGGCGAACGCCTGCGCGCCGGCGAGCCGCTGATGGATGGTCCTCTGAACCCGCACGACATCCTCGCGGTGCTCGGCGAGAAGGAACTGCAGGCATACCTGGTGAACGAGATCCAGGAGGTCTACCGTCTGCAGGGCGTGGCCATCTCCGACAAGCACATCGAGACCATCGTGCGGCAGATGCTGCGCTGGGTGAAGATCGAGGACGTGGGCGATACCAACTTCCTGCTCGAGCAGCAGGTCGACCGGTTCCGCTTCCGTCTGGAGAACGAGCGCGCCATGGCAGAAGGTGGCCGTCCGTCAGTGGGACGTCCCTTGCTGCTGGGCATCACCAAGGCGTCGCTCTCCACCGACTCGTTCATCTCCGCGGCCTCCTTCCAGGAGACCACCCGCGTACTCACCGAGGCGTCCATCAACGGCGCTGTCGATGGTCTGCGTGGCCTCAAGGAAAATGTCATCGTCGGCCGTCTTATCCCGGCCGGCACCGGCATGGAGTTCTACCGCAACATCCAGCTCTCACCAGAGCTGGAAGAAGCAGCGCAGAAGGTGCAGGAAGAGGTCTCCGCAGCCCAGGAAGCCGAAGAGCGCGAACTGGAGCTCATGCGACAGGAAGGCGAGGCCGAGGAGCTTGCTGCAGAGTAACGCAGCCTGCCCTTTACACTTTGCTGGCATCTCATAGGGCGGGGCTACGGTCCCGCCTTTTTCTTTATGCAGACGCAGTAAGCTAAAACCGAATCTTAACCGTCTAAGACTCAATGGACGAACGTCCACGGCTCCCTCCGGTAACATGAGCGTTTGTTGTGCCCGGACGTCTTTTTGATGGGGCCCGGTTCTTCGTTTTACAAATTCCAGGAATTCGGAGCACCGCGAGAATGATCGAACGCACCTCGGCCACAGAACTTGTGCCATCCGTCCTGAACCATGGCCATTGCCAGGCCACTATCCGGGAGACCCGCCTCGCGTGACGTTTCAGACGCGCTCCTCCAGGGCAGCACTCCTCTTTCTTCTCTCGCTCGTCACGATCGCCGTGCAGGGCTATCACTTCGGCGTGGACGATGCCGCCATTTACCTTCCCGCAGTTGAGCGCTTCGTCACTCCCGGCCTCTTCCCCTACGGCGCAGATTTCTTTCTCTCCCACAGCCGCGTCTCTGTCTTCTCATCGGTCGTCGGTGGCGTGGTGCGCTGGCTGCACGTCCCGCTCGAGTGGGCCGTGCTGGGCTTCCATGTTCTTGGCATCTACTTGCTGCTGCTGGCCGGCTATTGGCTCGCCACCCTTTGTTTCACGCGGGCACGGGCGCAATGGGCTGCGGTCGTCACGCTCGCCTCCGTCCTGACAGTTCCGGTAGCGGGTACCGCGCTGACCATCATGGACCCCTACCTCACCGCGCGTTCGCTCTCCACGCCTCTGACGCTCTTCGCATTGGCCGCGATCGTCGCCGCTCGTCCTGTTCCTGCCGCAATCTTTCTCGGCATTACAGCCCTCCTGCATCCGCAGATGGCAGCCTATGGCGTGCTGCTGGTGATCCTGCTGTCGCTGCCCCGATTCACGACTGAGCCCGTGCCCGCTGAAGAGGCGGTCGCCGGCTCGCTGGGCCTCTTCCAGCGTCTGCCGGATGGTTTCCATCTCGGCGCTTCGCTGGAGCCCTATCGCGCAACGCTCTACTCGCGCACCTTCTTCTTTGCCTGGGCATGGGCGTGGTATGAGTGGACCGGCATCGTGCTGCCGCTTCTGATCCTCTTTTTTATCGCCCGCTACAGCGTATCGGCCTTTACTCCCACCGCGGTGCGGCTCTGTCGCGCGCTGCTGTTGCTCGGTCTCATCTCCACCGCCGCATTTCTTTTCTTCAGCTCCAGCCCGTACTTCGACGATTTCGTCCGCCTGCAGCCCATGCGGTCCTTCCAGCTCATCTACATCGTCATGTTCCTGCTGCTCGGCGGTCTTGCCGGTGAGTATCTGTTGCGGGAAAAAATCTGGCGGTGGCTGCTTTTCTTCGTGCCCATCAGCATCGGGATGTACGCGGTCGATCGCAGCATCTATCCCGCGAGTCGTCATCTGGAGCTGCCCGGCCGGACGGTCATCAATCCGTGGATGCAGGCCTTCGACTGGGTACACGACAATACCCCCCAGGACGCGGTCTTCGCGCTGCCGCCTCGATACATGCTCCTCCCCGGCGAGGACGTCCACGGCTTCCGCGCCGTTGCAGAGCGCAGCATGATCGCCGACTGGGTTAAGGACTCGGGCGTCGCCTCCGTCTTTCCCCAGATGGCTCCCGAATGGGAACGCGAGCAGGAACTCACGCGCGGCTGGGAGCACTACACTGCGCCGGACTTTCAGGCATTGGCCACGCGCAGCCCCGCCACCTGGGTGATGGTGCAGCCAGCCCAGGCCAGCGGACTCAATTGTCCGTTCCATAACGATGCCGTGTCGGTTTGCCGCCTGCAGCAGTAGAGCCAAAGGCACAGAGGCCGCGAGGTAGAGCGCAGCTCCGAACGGATCGTTCTATTCTCTTGGTAACAAATGCGACTTTCGCGCATCATAGGAGAACCATCTCAGCGGAACGTCGATTCCCAATGGAAGGAGGCAGCATGCAGCAACGGCAACAATGGTTGAACGTAACTCGCGCATTGAAGAGGGCGGCTGTGCTCTGTGCGGCGCTGCCTCTCGTAGCACAGGCTGCATCAGCACAATTCCGTGACATCTATCCGGATCCTTCGGTTGCAAAGACGGAGATCCATGCGGCGCTCGAGCGCGCCAGGGCGAATCATAAGAACGTGATTCTGGATTTTGGCGGTAACTGGTGCGGTGACTGCAAGGTGCTGAATATCTATTTCCGCGATCCCGCGAACCTACCGCTGTTGAACGCAAATTACGAGTTGGTGGACGTCAACATCGGGCACTATGATGCGAATCTGGACATCGCTGCGAAATACGATCTCCCGATCAAGACCGGGGTTCCCATACTCGTGGTGCTGTCATCGAGCGGGAAGGTTCTCTACGCAACAAGAAACCGCGAATTTGAGAAAATGACGAAGGTCGAGTCCAGCGACGTGACAAAGTTCCTCAACGACTGGAAGCCGACCCACGCAGGTACTCGCGGACGTTAGAGATCTCAGTTGCTGTCACCCCTCCACTGCGCGGCTGCGCTTCGCTTCGGTCGGGATGACACGTGATCTCGCTTTTACTCCAGTACTGTAAAGCTGCCCGCCTTGTCAGCCAGCGAGCTTCCGCCTACAAACACATCGAAAGTCCCTGGCTCGACCACGCGCTTCACGTCCGCGTTGTAGAACGCCAGATCGTCGTAGTGCAGCTTGAAGTCGATGTGCTGGGTCTGGCCGGGCTGCAGAATGATGCGATGAAAGCCCTTCAACTCCCGCACCGGTTGCGAGACACTTGCGACCGTATTGCGCAGGTAGAGCTGCGCCACCTCCGCGCCCGGCACAGAGGAGATATTCTTCACATCCACGCCCACCGTGATGTCTCCGACGTCTTTGCTGCTGCCGCCGGTGTGGTCGATTTTGATGTTCGTGTAGGTGAACTGCGCATACGACAATCCCCAGCCGAAGGGATACACCGGCGCGTTCGGCGAGTCGATGTAGCGCGAGAGATATTTCTCCTCGCTATTCGTCGGGGGATGCGTCAGATCAGCTTCGCCCGCCGGTCGTCCCGTAGGCAGTTGCGCCAGGTAGAGCGGCTCCTGTCCCACGCTGTACGGAAACTCCACAGTTAATTTTCCGGAGGGGCTCACCTCACCGGTCAGCACGGAAAGCAACGCTGGCCCTGCCTCGAGGCCTGGGAACCACGCCTCAAGAATGGCCGGCACATGCGTCGCAGCCCAGGGAATCGCTGTCGGGCGGCCATCAAACAGCACCAGCACCACAGGCTTACCCGCCGCCACCACCTGCTCCATCAATTGCTCCTGGTTGCCTGGCAGTGACAGGTGTGCGCGGCTCGTCGCCTCGCCCGTCATGTTGCCCGCCTCGCCCAGCGCAAGGATCACGAGATCCGCATTCTTTGCCGCTGTCACAGCTGCGGCAAATCCGCTGGTATCCGTGCTCAAAATGTCGGTGCCCTTCACGTAGGTCAGGTTCTTCCCGAGTTTGTCGGCCAGTGCGCCGCGCAGCGTCTTGGTGTTGGAAGCCTCGCCCTGCGCACCCCACGATCCGATCATGTCCTCCGCATCGTCCGCCAGCGGTCCGATCAGCGCGACCGACTTCAGATCGCTCGCCAGCGGCAGCAAACGTCCCACCCCCGGGATTGCCTCGTTCTTCAACAGCACAAAGCTTTCTTCCGCGGCCTTCTTCGCCAACTCGCGCTTCTCCGGCGTCGGCTCATACGCCGGCAGATTCTCGTCGGTGTACGGATGCTCGAAGAGCCCCATCGCAAACTTCACGCGCAGCACCCGCCGCACCGCCTCATCCACCACGGGCATCGGCACCTTGCCGCTCGCCACCAGGCCGGGCAGGCGGGAGTGATATAGGTTGCTCTCCATGTCCATATCGACGCCGGCCGTCAGCGCCTTCTCGGCGGCCGTTGCGCCGTCCGCCGCGATGGCATGCTTCATCAGTTCGCCTACCGCGCCGTAGTCGCTCACCACCATGCCGTCGAAGCCCCACTCTTTCCGCAGGATCTTCGTCAGCGTGAACGGATTAGCGCTCTCGGGAACACCATTCAGTGCGTTGAATGCGGACATCACCGTGGCCGCGCCCTCATCCACGGCGGCTTGGTATGGCGGTAGATACACCTGCCGCAGCCGGATCTCCGACATGTCCGTCGTGTTGTAATCACGTCCCGCTTCTGCCGCGCCATAGGCGGCAAAGTGCTTCACCGACGCCGCAACCGAATCCGGCTTCGACAGATCACTCTGCTGATAGCCGCGGATGTATGCGCGCGCGATCGCGCTTCCCAGGTACGGATCCTCGCCCGCGCTTTCGACGATGCGTCCCCAGCGCGCGTCACGCGAGATGTCCACCATCGGCGAGAACACCCAGTTGATGCCGTCCTGCCGCGCTTCCGTCGCCGCCACGCGGCAGGCCTGTTGCACGATGTCCGGATCGAAGCTCGACGCCAGCGCCAGCGGCACGGGGAAGGTGGTGCGGTGGCCGTGGATCACGTCCAGCCCGAACAGCAGCGGGATACGCAACCGCGATTTTTCCATCGCGATGTGCTGATAGTGGTTCGTCTCTTTGGCGCCCGTTACGTTGAAGAGCGAGCCGATCTCGCCCTTAGCCAGCATCGCATCGAAATCCAGCTTTTCGCCTGTCGGTCCGGTGATGGTGCTGCCGCCGGTATATTGCGTCAGTTGCCCGATCTTTTCTTCCAGCGTCATCTGCGCCAGCAGCGCATCCACGCGTGCGTTCAGTTTCTTGTCCGCAAGTGCCGCGCTTGCGTGAGGCGTGGGCGGCGGGGGCGGCTCCGGTGCCGTCTTGTGTTTGCGCGACAGGCCGGCAAAAGCCAGGCTGCCGCAAAGCAGCAGCGCAAAAATCATCGAGGCGACGGAACGGCGAAACGGATGGTTCAACAGGCATCTCTCCTGGGCGACCGAGCCAACCGTAATCCTACCAGTGCGCATGGCCCTGCGTTGGCTCGTTCCTGTACTTTGAACCAGGCTGTGCGGCCCGAGCCCGGCGTCTGCCCCGGCACCTTTCTCTCCACCCCATGAGCGGCGCAAAGTGCTTTCTCTTGCCGGGCTGCGGCGGTACCCTTAATAAAGGAATGCTGCGTCCACTCAGGCAGTTGCGGCGCGCTATGCTGCACGCGCTCTCTCACGATGTGCTGACGCTCGCACGGGCGGCAGCATACTCGGCGATTCTCGGCCTGTTTCCTGCCCTGCTCGTCGTCACGACACTAGTGGCCCTGGTCCCGCAGGGCGACACCCTGATGGGCGAAATCCGCGCCGCCCTCGCCGACTTCCTGCCCGGCAATGCCATTGACGCCATTCAGGACTACTTCAATTCGCGCCATGTCCGCTCCCTGCAGGCCCTCAGCTCCGCCACACTGGTCACCCTCTTTGGCTGCATGGGCCTTATGACCTCCTTCATGCAGGGCTTCCGCCGCGCATTCTCTTCGCCCGTCTTCGATAATGTCCGCACCGAATGGAACAAAACCCGCGAACGCATAACTGCGCTCGTGCTCATCCCCAGCTGTCTCGTGCCCATGGCGCTCTCCACTGTGCTGGTCGCCTTCGGCCATCTCTTCGAGGAGTGGGTCATCGACATCACCGCCCACGGCTTCAAACCCTATGTCCTCTTTCTGTGGCGTATGTCGCGCTGGTCCATCGCCATCCTGTGCACCGCCGTCGTGCTCGCTGTCATCTATCGCTTCGGCACGCCGCGCCGCCAGCACTGGCGCGACGTCCTGCCCGGCGCCGCTATGTCGGCTGTCATCTGGTTCGTCACTACCCTGGTCTTCGGCTGGTACGTAACCCGTTTTGCTGACTACAGCGTCATCTACGGCTCGCTCGGAACCGCCGTCGCGACACTGGTATGGCTCTACATCACCGCGCTCGCCGTCTTTCTAGGCGCGGAGTACAACGCGCAGGTCGAAGCTGACCATATCGCTCAGGCTGAGAGCGTTCCTGCTAGTTCACAGGAACTCATCGTCCCCTGACGTCCGTCAGGCGACTGACACGGTGCGCGGAAAGCGGATTTCCCATAGGTCCGTGCCGAGCCAGCGGAGGCCAACGCGGCTTTTCCGTCAAGAAAAGCCGCTCTGCGTGGAACCCGATAGAACATGGCAATGGGCAATCTGCACTAGAATAGCGAGGTTGGCAAGACCACATGACACCCCGCCTGTGGGCATGGGGGCTGGAGTATTCACGGATGCTGCCTGTTGCAGATGGATCGCCGTTCGCTGCCGTAGACAATCGTCGTACCAAGATTGTCGCCACCCTTGGCCCTGCTTCGAGTAACGAGGTCACCTTCCGTCAGCTCGTGCGCGCCGGTCTCGATGTCGCCCGCCTGAACTTCTCGCACGGCGGTCATGAGCAGAAGCTCGAGCTCATCAAGATGGTGCGCGACGTGGCCAAGGAGGAGAACAAGCCGCTCTGCATCCTCGGCGATCTGCAGGGGCCGAAAATTCGCACCGGCAAGCTGGTGGACAAGAAGCCCGTGCAGCTCACCACCGGTCAGTCCCTCACCATCACGCCGCGCGACATCGCCGGCACCGTGAACCTTATCAGCACCACCTTTCTCACCCTGGCAGAAAATCTCACGCCCGGCGCGCGCATCCTGCTCTCCGACGGCCTCATCGAGCTGCACGTCACCGCCATCCGCGGCGGCGATGTCGAATGCACCGTGATCAACGGCGGCATGCTGGGCGAGAACAAGGGCATCAATCTGCCCGGTATCTCCGTCAAGACGCCCTCCCTTACCGAAAAGGACGAGATCGACCTCAAGTTCTGTATCGACAACGATGTCGATGCCGTCGCCGTCTCCTTTGTCCGCACCGCGGAGGACGTTCGCTACACCCGCGATCGCGCCCGCGCACTCGGCGGCGACGTATGGCTCATCGCGAAGCTCGAAAAGCCGCAGGCCATCGAGCATCTCGAAGGCATCCTTGAAATCGCCGACGGCGTCATGGTCGCGCGCGGTGATCTCGGTGTTGAGGTGCCGCCGGAAAAGGTTCCCGCGCTGCAGAAGCACGTCATCCGTCGCGCCGGCGAATACCGAAAGCCGGTCATCACCGCCACCCAGATGCTCGAGTCGATGATTGAGAATCCGCGCCCCACGCGCGCCGAAGCTTCGGACGTTGCCAACGCCGTCTACGACGGCACCGACGCCGTCATGCTGTCGGCCGAATCCGCAGCGGGCAAGTATCCCGTCGAAGCCGTCAAGATGATGGACCGCATCGTCGTTGAAAGTGAAGCCGTCATGGTCGCCGATCCATCCACCTACCGGCGGCGCTCCGCGCACGTGCGCCTCTCCATCTCGGAGACCATCTGCGAGTCCATGGCTCACGCCGCCGAAGACCTCGACATCGGCGCCATCGCCGTCTTCACCGAGACGGGCACCACCGCGCGCCAGCTCTCCAAGTGGCGTCCCAAGCCGCCCATCTTCGCGCTCTCCAGCGTGCCCAAGGTCATTCGCCGCATGAATCTGTTGTGGGGCGTACATCCCCTCATCTGCGCCAAGATGTCGACCACCGAAGCCATGGTGGAAGAGGCGGAAGACATTCTCACCGCCGGCGGTTACGTGAAGACGCACGAGATCCTCGGCATCGTCGCCGGCACGCGCACATTGACCGGCTCTACCAACTTCCTCCGCCTCCACGTATTAGGCGACCGAGCCCCAGGCCACCACGACGAGAGCTCCGCGCATGAACTGACCACGGCGTAGAGATACAGCGGCTGGAACATATGTGCTCAGCCGCTGGCGCAGCCTGACAACTGTATCCGCCACGCCGGACGCGCCGCACCCGAAAACGTCACGGTGTGAGGTGACAATATCAGGTGAAGAAACTCGCGGAATTGCACCGTGCAGATGAGCCTTTTGCGCATGCCATGATCTCTGTCCTGCTAGCTCGTCGAAAAAATTAACACGCCAGAAATCATTCACAAACTCACGCCAAAGCGATGACAATCGATTGACTTCGCAATGACAACCGCGAGCGAGCGGCATCCCTAGCATCCTCCACAGGCCATCGACTGGCCTTGCTTCAAGGAGGATTCAAATGGAAGATGAAACGCAGCTCGATCAGCGTCCCGCGGGACGCCGGTCGTTTCTGAAGGGCGGCCTGTTCGCGGGCAGCGCGCTCGTCACAGCTGGTCTGTTGGGCCCTGCAACATCCGCGTTGGGCCAATCAGATGACGCTGACGCAGGCAGAGACATTACAGAAGGGGACGCGGCGATCCTGCGTTTCCTCGCAGCTGCCGAACTGATCGAATCCGATCTCTGGACGCAGTACGCAGAGTTAGGCGGTCTCACCAACAGCGCTACGAATCCGTATCAGGCAGCGCTTCTCAATCTGGACGGCGACGGCGAGCAGTACATCAGCAGCAACACCTTGGACGAGGTCAGCCACGCAGAATTCTTGAACGCCTATCTAGAATCCAAGGGCTTCGAACCCGTCGACCTCGATGCCTTCCGCAATCTGCAGGGAAGCAAGGCATCCGGCGCGCAGAACGTCGGTCGCCTCACCAACCTGATGCATCTCAACGTCGATACCAGTTGGTACATCCGCTACCGCAGCGCGACCAACCCTGACATGGGCGCTACATTTCCACAAGCCATCACCATCACGGATCGCACCTCGATTCCCAGAACCGATGCGGACATGAGCAACAAGAATCAGATCCAGGTGATTGCAAATACGGCAGCCTTCCACTTCGGCACGATCGAACAGGGCGGTTCCAGTCTCTATGCAAGCCTCTCGCGCAAAGTCACCAGTCTGGAGGTTCTCGAAATCACCCTGGGGATTGGCGGAGATGAAATCGCGCACTTCCTGGAGTGGGTGGACTTTGCCGGGAATGGCGTCCAGCCTCCGGTCGCACCCGTCAGCTTTCAGGGCCTCACCTTCCCCGACTTCACCAAGAAGGGTCCGCTCTTCCAGCCCAACCTCATCTTTCCCGTGCCCGTTGAGTTCATCAATGCCAAGCTTCCTCACTGCTCCATCATCCGGCCATTGACCGACAAGTTCGCAGGCGCACGCGCGGCGGCAACCTTCCTTACTAATATGAACCTCTTCGCGGGTCAGCCGAAGGAGTTCCTCACGACGCTGAACCGGCTCGCTGATGCAGCCGACGCAGCAAAACGCGAGTCGTAAAACGACGAGTCGCAGCAGTAAACCGTACCTCCTAAGGGCCAGGGCAACCCTGGCCCCTTTTTTTTACGGAATCCCGCCATAGGCGCCGGGCGAAAGACGACCTCGCCGATCGGAATCGGACAGGAGCATAATGGCCTGCACTCCCCGATCCAAATCAGTGGAGGCGTTCTATGAACGACCTGCGTGGCTTGGTCCGTGTCATGCTTCTCGTTGCATCTTTCGGAATCTGCTTTGCCACACCGATGCTTCACGCTCAGATAGGCCCCGGTCAGCAGGCATCAGGCTTCCTCGGCGCATGGTGCGCGCAGGGAGATCCCGGCAAGCACGCTTCCATCTCCGGCAACGGCGTCTTCCTCACCCTCACCAATGAGAACGGCGACACCTCCCCGGGCAATCTGCAAGGCTCCAACGGGATTCAGGCGCCAGGCTGGCAGTTCGTCTCCGGTAACCTCAGTCCAGATGGCAGCCAGATCAACTGGTCGAATGGAACCTACTGGGCGCGTTGCGAGAGTGGCGGCGGCAACCGATGGACCCTGACCGGCACCTGGTTCGCGAATGGTGACCGTTCCCGCTCGTGCTCGATCCAGCAGAGACATGGTGCGCTGAACCTACAAAACGAATCCGGTCAAAGCGCGACCGGCAACTACGTAGACAGGCATCAGATCACCACCAACTGGGCAGGGTCCGTCATCCACGGAAGAATCAGCCAGCATGGCAATCGCATCGACTGGGACAACGGAACATACTGGATAAAATCTCGGCTCTACTGAGAGCGCATCGGAACAGCGACAATCCTTGTATGCGCTTCATCGACCGCGAAGAAGTAGCCCGCCGCCTCACCTACGACATCTGCATCCCGCTCGTGCGTGACGCGATGATCGCCTTCTCCGCCGGCGAAACCAAACAGCTCCTGCGCTCTATCATCCCGCTCGCCGGCGGCCACCTCTTCGGCATCATGCCCGGCGCGCTCGGCGCCAATGCACCCTTCGGCGCAAAGCTCATCAGCATCTTTCCGGAAAACGCTGCGGAGGGCCACCAGTCGCACCAGGGCCTCATCGTCCTCTTCGAGCCGGAGACTGGTACGCCCGTCTGTGTTGTCCACGCCGGCGAGGTCACCGCCATCCGCACCGCAGCCGCCAGCGCCGTTGCCACAGATGCACTCGCTCGCAAGGACGCGAAGCATCTCGCCATCCTCGGCACAGGCGAGCAGGCCGCCACCCACGCCCGCGCCATCAGCAAAGTCCGCGCGCTCGCATCCATCACCATCTGGGGCCGCTCGCTTGAGCGCGCCCACGCCTTCGCGACAAGGATGCGAGCCGAACTCGGCATCCCCATCACAGCCGCCGCGACCGTGCTGCAAACCGTCGCCGACGCCGACATCATCTGCACCGTCACCTCCGCCCCCGAGCCCATCCTCAAATCGGAATGGGTGCAGCCCGGCCAGCACATCAACGCAGTCGGCTCCAGCCACGCCGGCCCATCCGAGATAGACAATGCGCTCGTCGCCCGCGCACGCTTCTTCGCAGACAGCCGCGAAGGCGTACTCAACCAGGGCGCAGAATTTCTCCGCGCCAAACACGCCGGGCTCATCGACGACCACCACATCCTCGCTGAAATCGGTGAAGTGCTCGCCGGTACAGAGGAAGGCCGTGGCTCAGCAGACGAAATCACCATCTACAAATCCCTCGGCCACATCGTGCAGGACCTCGCCAGCGCCTGGTGGCTCTACTCGCAATCGGAATAGCGACTCAACGCGCCGCCGGCATCGCCATCTCAAGGAACGGCGTCACCGTCTGCGCCAGCGCCGGCGCCGCGCTGGTGCTGTAATGCGTCTGCCCGGGCAGGATCGCAAGCTCATTGACCGACCGCTGCGACCCATCCAGCCCGGCATCTCTCTGCCCGCCGCCCAGCAGGCTATAGAAATCCACAATATGCTGCAGGCGCACCGCATCCGCATC
>DASZGZ010000346.1:0-2720 GCA_035938355.1 Acidobacteriaceae bacterium | reverse complement strand
GAAACTGGCTTCGCTGCCTCGCTAGGCTTGTTGTCCGGGCTGCCTGGCTTGCGGATGTCGATGCCGCCCTTGAAGAAGGCGCCATCCTCGATCGAGATGCGCTGCGCGATCACGTCGCCGGTCAGCGAACCTTCGCTCCGGATGTCGACGCGGTCACTGGCATTGATGTTGCCGCGCACCTTGCCCAGCACCACCACTTCGCGGGCAGAGATATTCGCCGCCACCTGGCCATTTCGACCGACGGTAACGCGGTTGCCCGGCAGGTTGATTGCGCCTTCGACCTTGCCGTCTATGTACAGCGACTCGGAACCTGTGACTTCGCCCTTGACCACCAGGCTCTTGCCGATGGTTGCCTGGTCGGCTGCCGCAGATTGCGCCGTTGGCGCGGGGGGACGTGAACCAGTCGGCTCAAACCCGCCGGATGCAGGGGTTGCCGGACGGTTCGGCTCGTTATTGGGGGATTGGGGAGTACTGCCGGGCTGATTCGGTTTCCACATCGCTTGGGTGTTTCCTTTCAGATACTGCGAAATATGCTTTCCCTGCCGACGGCCCTGCGGGAGTCACTCACCCGCCCTCTGCGCTGGTCCATCCTTCAGCAGGTACAGAGTGACCGGGTTTCGCGCGCCGTTCGCGGCGCACCCGCGTCAAACCTGTCCGTTGTCTGCATATTACTCACCTCTCCCTGAAAATTGCATCCCTCGTCAACAATCTTTTCCCGCAAACTTGCACCTAAGTGGTATCCCCACAGGCCTTTGCAGGGCCTTCTGGCCCGCGATTTACCATCGAGACTGCCTTATGCCCTCGGACCGCGATCTCCTCGCACGCATCGGCCGTTCCTCCGGCGGCCGCGCCGGTTACAAGCAATTGGTCCGCGAACTGGGCCTTGGCGGTGGCCGCGAACGCCGCCTGCTGCTTGAGCAGCTCGCCCGTCTCACAGCGCGCGGCGGGCTGGTTAAGGCCGACCGCGATCACTGGAGCCTGCCCCAGGCCGCCGCCGTACGCACCAATCTCATCGCGGGCCTGCTCGATCTCCATCGCGACGGCTTCGGCTTCGTGCGTCCCACAAGCAATATCGGCACAAGCAGCACTCCCGATAAAGGGGACGACATTTTTATCCCGCCCGCCGAGCTCAACGGAGCCATGCAGGGCGACCTCGTCCTCGTCGAACTGCTTCCCCCGCGCACGCAAGGCCCCAACGCTGGCAAGAGCGCCGGGCGCATCGTCCAGATCGCGCATCGCCGCAATCCCACCGTCGTCGGTCGCTTCCGTTACGCCACCAGCGAACGCGCGCCTGGAAATTACGTTGTTCCCTTCGACGAACGCATGACTCAGCCCATCCTCATCCCCTTCGGCGATGAGGTGCCGCTGCTCGATTCAGAAGCCACCCCGCACCGTGTGCTCGGCGACGACGCCCATCACGCCGAGGCAGCGCATCAAACTCCCGACGACCTCGAAGGTCTCGTCGTCGATGTCGAAATCACCGACTGGCCCACCCTCCACCGCCAGGCTCGCGGCCGCGTCCTCGAAGTCCTAGGAGACTCCGATGATTTCGGCGTCGACGTCGAGATCATGATCCGCAAGCATCACATCCCGCACCTCTTTCCGGATGCCGTGCTCGAGAACGCCAGAGATGTTGCTCACCTGGATCCAGCGGAGATTGGCCAGCGCCGTGACTTCCGCAACCTCCCCATCGTCACCATCGATGGAGAGACCGCGAAGGACTTCGACGACGCCGTCCTCGTCAGAGAGACTGAACACGGTTACGAATTGCAGGTTCACATCGCGGATGTGGCGCAATATGTCACGCCCGGGTCGCCGCTCGATCTCGAGGCCCGCCTGCGCGGCACCTCCGTCTACTTCCCCGACCGCGCCGTCCCCATGCTCCCGCAGGAGCTCTCCTCCGATATCTGCAGCCTCCGCCCTGCCGAAGACCGTCTCGTCCTCTCCTGCATCATGCAGCTCGACCGCCACGGCGCCATCCTCAGCTACGAAGTGTGCGAAGGCGTCATCCGCTCCGCCCGCCGCATGACCTACACCCAGGTCCACGGCATCCTCTCCGGCGATGAAGGGGCACGCACTGAGTTCGCGCCGCTCGTTCCTGAATTCGAGCGCATGCTCACGCTCGCCAAAATCCTCAACCGCAAGCGTGAACAGCGCGGCTCCATCGACTTCGATCTCCCCGAGCCCATTATCGACTTCAACGACGAAGGCGAGATGCAGGGCATTCTCCGCTCGGATCGCACTTGGGCCAACCGCCTGATCGAAGAGTTCATGCTCTCTGCCAACGAGTGCGTCGCCGATTGGCACCAACGCCTCGGAGTGCCCTCCATCTATCGCATCCACGAGAAGCCGGATGCAAAACGCGTCATCGACTTCGAAGAGACCGCCGCGCACTTCGGCTACTCGCTCGGCCTCGGGGCGCTGCCGGTCCAGCGGGTGCAGTTCAAAAGCGAGCGGCGCGAATTCCGTGCCCACAATGCGCGCAACCGCAACAGCCAGCGGCACGCCCCGCGCCAGCACGAGATCCCGCAGGACATTCCGGTCACGCCAAAGATGTACCAGCGACTGGCACAGAAGATCGCCGGCAAGCCGGAGGAGCGTATCCTCGCCCACCTCATGCTCCGCTCGCTCAAGCAGGCGCGCTATTCAGAGAAGAACGAAGGCCACTTCGCACTCGCCACCTCGCACTACACTCACTTCACCTCACCCATCCGCCGCTA
>DASZGZ010000345.1:0-6127 GCA_035938355.1 Acidobacteriaceae bacterium | reverse complement strand
ACCTTGCACTTGTCACAAATCTTCTTTACCGATGCACGTACTTTCATGGAAACAGCTCCTCGCTAAAAACAGCCATCAGTCTGCGGCCTCTCCATCGAGCCAGAGGCGAGAAGCGAACGGCTACTTGTATCTGTAAACAATGCGGCCACGGTTCAGATCGTACGGACTCAGCTCCACCGCAACACGATCGCCGGGCAAGATACGGATGAAGTTCTTCCGCATGCGTCCGGATACGTGGGCCAGCACCTGATGCTTGTTCTCGAGCTCCACTTTGAACATTGCGTTTGGCAACGTCTCGAGAACCGTCGCCATAACTTCAATTGCGTCTTCCTTCGACAATCAATCTTCCTGGTTCCGCCAGACTCGTCCCGCCAGAGGAGTTCTGGCAAAGCCTCCGGCCACTTATGTGCCAACCCCTATAATACCTGATTTCAGGGCTCTTATAGGGTCAAAATCGCCGCGCCGTCCTTGGTGACGGCGACAGTGTGCTCGAAATGCGCGCTCAGGCTGCCGTCTTCGGTGACAGCCGTCCAACCGTCTTTCAATACCCGCACCGCATCCCCGCCGGCGTTCACCATGGGCTCGATGGCGAGCACCATGCCCTCGCGCAGCCGCACCCCGCGCCCGCGCTGGCCGAAGTTGGGAATCTGGGGGTCCTCGTGCATGCGGGTGCCAATGCCGTGACCTACAAACTCCTTCACTACGCTAAAGCCCTCAGCCTCTACCATCTCTTGTACTGCCGCCCCGACATCGCCCAGCATCGCCCCGGGGCGTACTGTTTCGATCGCCCGCTCCAGCGACTTCTGGGTCACGTCGAGGAGCCGCTGCGTCGTCGGCGCTACCTTGCCCACCGGGATCGTAATGGCCGAGTCGCCATAGTACCCGTCAATGACCGCTCCGCAATCAACCGAAAGTATGTCGCCTTCGCGCAACACCGTCTTGGCCGAAGGGATGCCGTGCACCACCTGGTCGTTCAGCGAGGTGCAAAGTACGCAGGGAAAGCCGTGATAGCCCTTGAAGGCCGGCTTCGCCCCTCTCTCCTCGATCAGCTTTTCCGCCACATTTTCCAGCTCGAGCGTGCTCACGCCCGGCTTCACCATGGCCCGCACCGCCTCAAGCACCTCACGCACGATCTCGCCAGCGCGGCGCATCTTCTCCACTTCCTTGGCGGTCTTGATCACGATTGCCATGATGCCCTCTCGCTTCCGCTAGCTCCGCAACCGTTCGACGGCGTCCAGGATATTCTCTGTCACCAGATCGACCGAGACATCGCCATCGACTTCGGCAAAGCGGCCCAGCTTCCGGTAGTGTTCGAGCACCGGCGCGGTCTGCTCCGCATAGGCGCGCATGCGCTCGGCGAAGACCGCCTCCGTGTCATCGGCACGCTGCTCGAGCACCGTCTGGTCGAAGTCGCAGACTGTATCGGCGATCGGCGGCTTCAGGTGCACGTTATAGATGCGCTTGCAGGTCGGGCAGCTTCGCCGGCCGGTGATGCGCAACAGTAATTGTGGCTCATTCACCCGCAGACTGACTGCCACCACGGGCAGACCGCCGCTGCCGGCTGCAAGGTGCGCATCCAGCCAGTCGGCCTGCACCAGCGTGCGGGGAAAGCCGTCCAGGATGTAGCCGCGCGCCGTGTCCGATTCTTCCAGGCGCGCGGCCACCATGTCATTTACCAGCGCATCGGAAACCAGCTTACCTGCTGCCATGCGGGCGAGATCGTCCTCGTGCAGCTTGCCCTCGCGGAGCAGCCGTTCAGCAATGGCGCTTCTCTGCACGTCGCGGTTCCGGATCTCCCGCAGGATGTCCCCGGTGGAGATCTGCGGAATGCCCCAAGCCGCCATGATGGCCTTTGCCTGCGTGCCTTTCCCCACCCCAGGCGCGCCCAGCAGCAGCACCGGCCCCGGCATGAGGGCCGAACGATGCTGTGCTGATCTCGGGTGAGCCGACACCAACTCCGCTTGTCCCGCTACCACGCGCGGCGTCCGCGCACCCGGCCGCTCCGTGGAGAGAAGCCCTCATAGTGGCGCATGATGAGCTGCGATTCGACCTGGTTCACGGTGTCCATGGCCACGCCGACCACGATCAGCAGCGAGGTGCCGCCGAAGTAGAAGTTCAGGCCGAGTCCGTGGGTCACCCAGGTTGGCATCTTCTCGAAGGCCGAGCCGACCAGCCACAGGTTCTCGAGGTGGATGCCGTTGATCATGATCTGCGGGATCAGCCAGACCACGATCAGATAGATCGCGCCCACCAGAGTGATGCGGGTCAGGATGTCGTTGATGTAATCCGAGGTACGGCGGCCGGGCCGGATACCGGGGATGAAGCCGCCATACTTGCGCATGTTGTCGGCAATGTCGTCCGGACGAAAGACGATCGAGATATAGAAGTAGGCGAAGAAGACAATCGCCACCATGGACAGCAGCTCATACCATGGCTCGCCGGCGCGCAGCGCATCGAAGATGCGGTTCAGCAGCGGGTGACTGCGCACGAAGTTTGAGCTGGCAAAGAGCATCGGCGCCGAGAGAATGGAGCTGGCGAAGATGATCGGCATGACGCCGCCGGAGTTCACCTTCAACGGCAGGTGCGTGGACTGGCCGCCCATCAGGCGGCGGCCTACGATCCGCTTGGCGTACTGCACGGGGATGCGGCGCTCCGAGCGCTCGACGTAAACGATGAACCCAATGACCGCGATCATGCCCACTACCAGCAGCGTCAGCGCGGGAATGGTAAAGGCGCCAAAGGCCTGCGTTCTCGCCTTCTCGTACAGGTCCGCGACACCGCGGGGCAATCCATCGACGATGCCGGCAAAGATCAACAGGCTCATGCCGTTGCCTACGCCGCGGTCCGTAATCTGCTCACCCAGCCACATCACAAAGCTGGTGCCGGCAGTCAGGGTAAGGACGGTCATGGCGATGAAACCAGGACCAGGATTCAGCACGTAGGACTGTCCGCCGCCGGAGCTGTGCGAAAGGGTGAGGGCGATGGCGAAGGACTGCACGATGCCAAGCACCACCGTCATGTAACGCGTCCACTGTGTGATCTTGCGGCGGCCGATCTCGCCTTCCTTCTGCAGCTTGGCCAGCGGCTCGTAGACCACGGTCAGGAGCTGAAAGATGATCGACGCGGTGATGTAGGGCATGATGCCCAGCGCGAAGACGGTAAGCCGGCGCAGGTTGCCGCCACTGAAAAGATCGACCAGGCCGAGCGCGGATCCGCTCTGGCTGTCGAAGAACGATTCAAGCGCCTTGGTGTCGACGCCGGGCGTCGGGATATGCGCGCCAAGGCGGTAGACCGCAAGCATCGCCAGCGTGAACAGCAGGCGATTGCGAAGGTCCGGGATGCGAAAGATATTCGAAAACTTTTCCAACATATACGGTCAGCCCTGCCCGCGCTGATGACCCTTACAGCGTTTCCCTATTATGCGGCCTGTCCTGCTGCTGCGAAGTGGGGGAGATAACTAGGCCTGAGCGGAAGCGCCACCCAGCACCACGACCTTGCCTCCGGCGCGCTCGATCTTTTCCTGCGCCGACTTCGAAAACTTGTGTGCGTGCACGGTGATGGCAGTCTTGATCTCGCCATTGCCAAGGATCTTCAGCAGGCCCTTCTTCTTGGTCAGACCAAGCTCGGCCAGCTTCTCGAGCGTCAACTCGGTCTCGTTGAGGCCGGCCAGGCTATCCAGATTCAGGACGTTGTATTCGGTGCGGAAGATGTTCGAGAACCCGCGCTTGGGCAGGCGGCGGTGTAGCGGCATCTGGCCGCCTTCAAAACCGCGCATCAGGCTGGAACCGGAGCGGGAGCCCTGCCCCTTGTGCCCACGAGTTGACGTCTTGCCCATGCCGGAGCCCATACCACGGCCCACGCGCTTGCGATTGGTGTTCGCCTTCTTCGGCGCACGCAGATTGGAGAGATTCGTTGCCATTGTTTCCTCGCTCAACGCCGGCTGCTATAGCAGGCCGACTCGCATATGTAATTGGTTCTTGCGTTACTCGACGATGCGCACCAGGTGCGGAATGGCCTTGACCATGCCGCGGATCGACGGTGTATCCTCACGCTCCACGATCTGGTTCAACCGGGTGAAGCCCAGGCCCTTGACGACCTTCTTGTGCTTCTCCGGCGTCGCAATCTTCGAGCGGTAGTACTCGATCAGCAGTGTCTTCTTCGCCTCTGCCATGACTATAGCTCCTCTACCTGCTTGCCGCGCAGCGCCGCAACATCGGCGCGGTCACGCAACTGGGTCAGCGCATCGAACGTCGCCTTGATCACATTGTGCGGGTTCGCGGTGCCCAGGCTCTTGGTCAGCACATTCTGCACCCCGGCCGAAGTCATCACCGCGCGTACTGCGCCGCCGGCGATGACGCCCGTGCCTTCCGGCGCCGGCTTCAGCAGCACATGACCCGAGCCGTAACGGCCCAACACCTGATGCGGAATCGAGGTCTCGGTCAAATGCACATGCACCAGATTCTTCTTGGCGCTCTCGATACCCTTGCGGATCGCCTGGGGCACCTCCTTCGCCTTGCCGGAGCCATAACCCACCACGCCGGCACCCGGATCGCCCACAACCACGAGCGCGGCGAACGACATGTTCTTGCCGCCCTTGACCACCTTGGTGACGCGGTTGATCGCGACGACCTGGTCCTTCAGGTTGTAGTGCCCCGCATCGAGCTTCTTCTTCAGCATTGCCATCCGTCTGTTCCTTCCGAGCGCCAGGCGCCCATATCCTTCTGCTAGAACTCGAGACCTGCCTCGCGCGCGGCATCGGCCAGAGCCTTGATGCGCCCGTGATAGAGATAACCGCCGCGGTCGAAGACGACCTTCTTGACGCCCTTCTCCCTGGCGCGCTCCGCCACCAACTTGCCGACTTCCTTCGCCGCCGCCACATTGCCGCCAGTCTTCAGCTTGGCTGACTTGGTGGAAGCGGATACCAGCGTGGTGCCGGAAGCATCGTCGATCACCTGTGCGTAGATGTGGTTGAGCGAGCGATAGACATTCAGCCGTGGCCGCTCTGCCGTACCCTGCATCTTCTGCCGGATGCGCGCATGCACGCGCTGCCGGATCACGTTTCTCTGTCTCTGCGGAATCATCGTTTTCTCTTCTTCCTAGTAGCGGGACCGCCCTGCGGCCCCGTTCGGTTGTCCAGCGGCTGTGAGGTCGCGCCTGCTTACTTCGCGCCCGTTTTGCCGACCTTCTTCTTCAACTTCTCGTCGCTATAACGCACGCCCTTGTTTTTGTACGGATCGGGCTTGCGCAGGGAGCGCATGTCGGCGGCCACCTGGCCCACCTTCTGCCGGTCGATGCCGGTGATGGTCACCTTGGTCTGCTTCGGATCCACAGCAGCTTCAATGCCGGCAGGTAGCGGGAACTCGATCGGATGCGAGTAGCCGAGCGTGAACACCACCATGCCCTTGCCCTTCATCTCCGCGCGATAGCCGATGCCGACAATATCCAGTTCCTTCGTCCAGCCCTTGGTCACGCCCTCGACCGCGTTGAAGAGCAGCGCACGCGTCAGCCCATGCAGCGGCGCGAGGGAGTCATCCTTACGAGCGGCGATCACGTGACCGTCCTTGTCCTCAATCGTGATGCCCTCCGGCAGCGGCGTCTTCAGCTTGCCCTTGGGACCTTCGACCAGCACCTCTTTGCCCTGCACGGTGTACTTCACACCCTTGGGGAGCGCGATCGGCTGTTTTCCAATGCGTGACATCTCTTCCATCCTTCACCGGCTTGCGAGTCCCGAGTCAGCCGTCAGCTGATCCGTTCCACTGCAGCCCATACTGCCAATGCGTCCGAAATCCTGTTACAACCCTGCTGTTACCAGACCTCGCAGAGGATCTCTCCGCCCACGCCCTCACGGCGCGCCTGACGGCCGGTCATCACACCACGCGGCGTAGTCAGGATGTTGATGCCGAGACCGCCCTGAACGCGACGGATCTCATCACGGCCGACATACACGCGGCAGCCGGGACGCGAGACGCGTTGCAGGTCCCGGATTGCAGCCTCGTTGTTCACGCCGTACTTCAGATACACCCGCAGCACCTGGCGGCCCTCTTCTTCCGTGGCCTTGTAGTTGGCGATGTAGCCCTCTTCCTTCAGAATGCGGGCGATCTCGGCCTTCAGCTTCGAGGCGGGAACG
>DASZGZ010000344.1:0-9720 GCA_035938355.1 Acidobacteriaceae bacterium | reverse complement strand
GTACTCGGCCACCGTCTCGACCAACTGCATGCGGAACGCTTCGGCCTTCTTGGTCAGATTCGCGGGAATCGCTTCGATCGCATACTCCGCGCCCATCGTCTCATCGTTCCAGACAATTGCGCGCATCTCGATCAGGTCGATCACACCCTTGAAGTTGGCCTCGGCGCCGATCGGGATCTGGATGGCCACCGGACGCGCCCCGAGCCGCTTGCGAATGGTCTCAATAACGTGCTCGAAATCCGCGCCGGCCTTGTCCATCTTGTTCACGAAGCAGATGCGGGGCACGTGGTACTTATCGCCCTGCCGCCACACCGTCTCGGTCTGTGGCTGCACCCCGGAGACAGAGTCGAACAACGCGACAGCACCGTCCAACACGCGCAGTGAGCGCTCCACCTCGGCCGTGAAGTCCACGTGGCCCGGGGTGTCGATGATGTTGATGCGGATGTTCTTCCAGGTGCAGGTGGTCGCAGCCGAGGTAATCGTAATGCCGCGCTCCTGCTCCTGCTCCATCCAGTCCATGGTCGCAGTGCCCTCGTGCACCTCGCCGATACGGTGCGTGATGCCCGTATAGAAAAGGATGCGCTCGGTCGTCGTTGTCTTGCCGGCGTCGATATGCGCCATGATTCCGATATTTCGGCAACGATTCAGAGGTGTAGTGCGTGCCACGGTATATCTCTCATCTGCGAGCTACCGCTCGCGGTAAAAACTACGTTGAACCCAATCTCTCGAAAAGATAAAAGCCTTTATTGAAAAGCTTTTTCTTTACCACCGATAGTGAGCGAAGGCCTTGTTGGCCTCGGCCATGCGATGGATGTCTTCCTTCTTCTTCATCGCGGCGCCACGGCCATTCGCCGCATCCAGCAGTTCATTGGTCAGCTTGTCGACCATACCCTTCTCTCCGCGGGCGCGGCCATACGTCACCAGCCAGCGGATCGCGAGCGAGGTGCGGCGATCCGGATTGACCTCGATCGGCACCTGGTAGTTCGCGCCGCCTACGCGCCGGGTCTTCACCTCAAGCAGCGGCTTGCAGTTCTCGACGGCCTTCTTGAAGAGCTTCAGGGCCTCTTCGCCGCCCTTCTGCTCCAGGTTGGTCATCGCGGTATAGAAGATGGCCTGCGCGGTCGACTTCTTGCCGCCCCACATCATCGAGTTCACAAACTTGGTCACCAGGGTGGAGTTGTAGACCGGATCGGCTGCTACCTCACGCTTGGCAATGTGTCCTTTTCTGGGCATCGCTTCCTAACCTTTTCCTGACTTCGCTGCTACTTACTTGGCTGCCGTCTTGGGGCGCTTTGCGCCGTACTTCGAACGGCCCTGCTTGCGATTGGCCACGCCCACCGAATCGAGCGAGCCGCGCACCACGTGATACCGCACACCCGGCAGGTCCTTCACACGGCCGCCGCGGATCAGCACAATCGAGTGCTCCTGCAGGTTGTGGCCAATGCCGGGGATGTACGTCGTTACCTCGATACCGTTGGTGAGTCGGACGCGGGCGACCTTGCGCAATGCCGAGTTCGGCTTCTTGGGCGTCTGCGTGTACACGCGGGTGCATACACCACGCCGCTGCGGAGAGCCCTGCAATGCGGGGCTCGCGGTCTTGTACCGTGGCGCCGTGCGACCCTGCTTCACCAGCTGATTGAATGTCGGCAATCCAGTACTCCTTACCTTTTCTCAAACCACTCATAGCCCGCGAGACGTCACCCGAGCATCACGCCCGCACGCGGACGACGTGCCGTCCACAATGCCAACCGGGGCATGACTCACGCATGTCCGCTTCGCGTCTGCTTCGCTTCCTATCTCAGACAGGAACCAGGACGGTGGCCGCACGCGACAGAAATCCGAGTCACCCCGGAATCCTGTACCAGTTCAGCTCCGTTTCGAAGTTCCGGCCCGCATAGCCCTTCCAGGTGAAGGGTGTCGCAGGCACCGATGCGATCTTCGTCCTCTTACCTCAGAGGAACCGCAGAAGAGGCCCAAACCCAACTTTCAGCCTGCATTCTGTGGGATCCCGTCTGGCGCCCGGCGATACGCAGCTATGAAGCATGCGCACGACGTGCCTCGGGGAACCTTTTAACAATAACAAGCGTTTGCGGAGTGGTCAATAAAAGGCGTTGAATTTGTGCGCGAAATCGGGCTTCGGAGGCGTTTTGGGGCGCGATTGGGTGACAGGGCGCGGTTTCTTCTGATACCGCGGTTGCCCCGGACTGCATGAAGACGGAAGTGAGCTGGACTGGCAGACGGAGTTCGCCCCCAATGGCCTCGGCGGGGATAAGTCTGAAACGTTTCATATGAAGCCGGCCGGGTGAGCGACCGACTGCAAAATGCTGATAGCATCCGTCGCATGAGTTCTCTGTACCGTAGTGTCCTGCCCCTTCTGTTTTGCCTCTGCACCATCCCATTTACAGCCCTGGCGGCCCCATTTCCAGCCCTGGTGGCGGACTCGCCCAACACTCGTCCCCCGGCGAACCCGAAGGTGCGGGCGATTCTGGCTGATCTCGGCAAGGTCCAGTCTGTCGGGCAGACATCGCTTTCGCCCGATGGTAAGCGTCTGACCTGGACCGAGCGCGGCCATGGCGGCCCAGGCCGGATCATGGTGAGCGATGCACGCGGAGCGGGCGCGGAACAACTGGATATTGGCAAAGACTGCACAGCGAGCGATCCGCAATGGTCGCCTGACTCCCGGGCGCTTCTCTTTGAAGCCGATTGCGGCCAGGATGGCCAAACCGACCTCTTTGTGACCACGTTGCAGGGGCAGCCGCAGCAGATCACGCACCTGAAGGGGTTTGTAGAGCACCCGGCGTGGTCGCCGGATGGCGAGCGCATTGCGTTCCTTTATGTTCCCGGCGCCACCCGGCCGGCCGGGGCCCTTGCAGCGATGAAGCCGCCGTCGGGCGTAATCGGCGTCGAAGGCCTCGAGATCCAGCGGATCGCCGCCGTGAGCTCGCGCGGGGGCGACGCGGAGTTGCTCACTCCGGAAAAGCTGCACGTCTACGAGTTCGACTGGTCGCCGGATTCCAAAAAACTGGCGTACGTGGCCGCGCCGCCGCCGGGCGAGAACAACTGGTGGGTGGCACAGCTTTATACCGCGTCGGCAACGCCGAACGCCCAGCCGACCAGCATCGTGGACCCGCAGAAGGATTCCGGATCGCTGCATGGGTTGCAGATGGCGGTGCCTCGCTGGTCGCCGGATGGCTCGCACATCGCCTTCATCGGTGGCCTGATGAGCGACCAGGGCGCAACGGGTGGAGATGTCTATCTGGTCCATGCATCTGGCGGCAATCCGGTGAATCTGACTCCGAAATCGACCGATACGGCCGTATGGCTCTTCTGGTCCGGGAAGGATTCTCTAATCGCTTCAGAGATCGAAGCGGGAATGAGCCGTATCTTCTCCTACCATCTGAACCTTTCCCCTGACATGGTGGCTCCGGGAGGAGTCCTCAAATTCGAGGGAAATCCCATGACCGGAAGAGTGCTGCTGGAAGTGCCAGCCGGCATCAGCGACGGGCGCGAGTCCATGAGCCTGTCGATCGCCAAAGATGGCACCTTCGCAGTGGCCAGCAGCTCCTTTGAGAAAGCGCCCGAGGTCTACGTGGGCGAGCTGAAGCCAGACGCAAAGCTGACCCAGGTGACGCACGTGAACGACGCGCTCAAACCGTCGTGGGGCAAGGCTGAGTCCATCGAGTGGACCAACGACGGCTTCCTCATACAGGGTTGGCTGATGCTGCCCGCGCAGTACGACCCGGCGAAGAAGTATCCGCTGGTCGTAATGGTGCATGGCGGCCCCTCGAGTGCCGTTCTACCCCGCTGGCCCAGCGCAGGCTTCGGCGGCGCGCCGCTGAGCGCGATGGATTATTTCGTGCTCGAACCGAATCCCCGCGGCAGCTATGGGCAGGGCGAGAAGTTCACCATGGCCAACCGCAAGGACTTCGGCTATGGCGACCTGCGCGACATCCTGGCGGGTGTCGATGCCGTGGAGAAGAAATATCCCAGCGTGGACGACAGCCGCCTGGGCCTCACCGGATGGAGCTACGGCGGCTTCATGACCATGTTCGGCGTGACCCAGACTCACCGCTTCCATGCCGCTGTGGCAGGCGCAGGCATCGCGAATTGGCAGAGCTACTACGGCGAGAACTCGATCGACCAGTGGATGCTGCCCTTCTTCGGCGCAAGCGTCTACGACGATCCTGCGGTCTACGCGAAGAGCTCGGCCATCGACTTCATTCGCAAGGTGAAGACACCGACGCTGGTGGTGGTGGGCGATCGCGACGGTGAGTGTCCGGCGCCACAGTCCTTCGAGTTCTGGCACGCTCTAAAGGACGAGGGCGTGCCGACTGAGCTGGTGGTGTACCCCAATGAAGGCCACGGCTTCCGCAGCCCGGAACACCGCATCGATGTGCTGGAGCGGACGCTGGGCTGGTTCGACCAGTACCTCGGGGCACCGGCGGGAACGGCGGAGGGGCAGTAGATGAGCTGATGGCGCGGATGACAGAGACGTAAGGGGCCGCGTTGAGCTGATGTTGTCAAGGTGGCTGAATGCTAGCCCCTGCCGCGTCTCCTGCTTTACACTCGTGACACACGTTTTTAGACCGTATTCACAAAAGCTGTGAGGAAGCGCGGACTCGTGACGTGCCGCTTTTCTTAACGGAAGAGTGGCGTCGAGTATTTCCTGATCGCCTGCACCCTTTGTGAGACGGCCTAGAGTGATCTTCATAGCAGTAGAACCGTGGCGGTCGAAGGATTTTCCCGGCAGGTGTAGAGCGACCAGCAGTGGCGTTTGGAACGATCGCGCCGAGCGTGTCTCCGTTGACTCACAACACCAGGAAGAATCTCTGTCCGGCCGTTACGGGGAGGTTTCATGCGGCGGTACTTGATCCTTGTTGTCTTCTTCCTCATTTCGCTTCCCGTTCAGCTCTCTGTTCTTGGTTGCGGCTCAAACCCCAACGCCTACTGCAACACCAATGGAGCCGGCTTCTCTACGAGGAAGGGAACACTGGTGTCGTTCGCCATGGAGCCGCAACAGACCGGCATCTCCCTGTCGTACGGGCAGATAGGAACTTTGACTGCGGGCCAAGGCAAGGACTGCACGGGTGCCGCGGTGAGCGTCGGCACTGTAAGTTATGGCAGCTCTGACCTCCTGAATGCGGATGTATCTCCCAGCGGACAGGTCTGCGCGGGCCGGTGGAACCGGACGACGGATAGTGGCGTGGCTCCTTACAGCACCTGCCTCCCCACCGGCGTCTCGGAAGTAGCCACCATGACGGCGAGCGCCAATGGCGTCGCCTCCAGCAACGCGGTGCTGGTGTACATCCATCCCGTGGTCACCAACGTCGCGCTGGATACCACCAGTACCGGCGGCAGCCCGTTGACCAGCTGCATCTCGCAGAACCAGACCGCGCAACTGGATGCCACCGCCTTTGTGACCAATGCGCAAGGTCAGTCGCAACTCTATTGCGCGCCGAACATGACAGGGGTCCCCAACTGCTCCACCGTGCTGGGACACCTGACTTACGCGGCGCAGAGCACATCCTCGACCGCCGGAACCGGAGCCCAGAACACCATCGTCTCCATCGACCAGAATGGCCTGGCCACGGCCAAGCAGCCCGGCGCCGCATTGATCTCCGCCAGCATCGCGGGCACCAGCTCGAGCGCCGGTGTCTTCCATACCTGCCCGCCGAAGTCGATCACACTCTCAGCCAATGGCGGGACCAGCGTTACGGTGACTCCAAATACGCCGCAGCCGACCACGGCGACCGTGATTGACACCAACGGCAACACCATTACCGGCGTCCCGATGAGCTTCACCTCGACCGACCAGCGGACCATCGGGGTGAGTGGCAGCGGCTCCATTACCTCGATATTTCCTGGATCGAGTGCGGTTTACGCAGTCTGTGCGCCGCCAACGTGCAATCCGGCGCCGATTAACCAGATTGGGCTCTTCGGCAACGGAACGCCGGTCGCCAGCAATACGCTGAATGTGACCTCGCCGGGAAGCGCAAGCAGTTTTCTCTGGATGGCGAGTCCGAACTCCCAGTACTTCACGCCGCTCGATCTGAGCCAGGGAACCATCGGCACGCCGGTGCATCTGCCTTACACGCCGAATTCGATGGTGCTGGACCAGACCGGCACCAGCCTCTACTTCGGCAGCTTTCGCGAACTGATGGTTGTCGCCGCGGCCAGCAACACGCTGATCAAGGAAGACGTGACGGTTCCGGGCGTGGTGCTTGCGGTATCGCCGAGCAACAACCAGGTGGTGATCAACGATCGCGACCGGCAGATCATTTATGTCTATCAGCCGGCAGTTGCGCCTACGACCACGACCGGTGGCCAAGGAAGCGCCGGGAGCACGGGAACACCGGCAAGCATCGTAACGCAATATGGTGGTGTCGCACAGCGCGCGTCCTTCTCCCCGGATGGCAGCACCATCTACATCGTGGGAACGAACAGGCTGTTCGTCTACAACACCTTCACCGGATGGAGCACCGAGACGCTCGATGCGACCAATGGAACACCATCCGCCGCTGCCTGCCCCGCCAATGGAGCAACGGGCAGCGATGCGAACACTGCCTACAACGTCTTCTGCTCGCCCGATCTCTCGCTGGCGGTGCCGCAGTTCGGCGCCTTCGTCTCCGGCCAGAACACCACGTCGCGGGGCTACTGCCCAGATACACGCCTGACCCCGATCGACAACTATCCTTCGGCGGTGCCGGCCGGTGCCGTGGGTTATAACTTCACCGCGGACCACCTGGCCAGCACCACTGATGGCAAGCATGTGATCAGCGCCACGGCAAGCCCGACGCCACAACTCATCGACTCGAACGTCGTTGTGCCCACCAACGGCGCCAATGCGGATGGCGCATGCCCCACCACCCAGGTGACCACCGGTGGCGTCGCGGTCACGGATACGATCCCGCTCGAGATCACCAATCCCGTCAACTTCACGCTGTCGCTGGCGGCGTACGCGCCATCGCTGATCCACCAGGTGGTGACCTCGCCAAACTCGTCGCTTGCCGTCGTCACCTATGAATCGGCCAGCGCTACTCCCGGCACCGCGCAGCTGCCGGTATACAAGGTTCCGGCAGCGGGCGCGCAGGGAACTTTGACTCCCGTGAGTCTGACCGGAGCGCAGGCCACAACGCCGGTGGCGGCGATCTTCAGCTCGGATCAGTCGGAGATCTTCGTCTCAACTGCGGGGGACAGCAACATGCACATCGTCTCTACTAGCAGCCTGACGGATACGGAGCAGTTCAACCCGAATCTGCCGGATGGCAACGGCGGCGTGACACCGGCACAGTTCCTGGCCGTGAAGCCTCGGGCGATTCCGTAAGGAAGATAATTACAGACAACCTCAGACGAGGGCAGACAACACCAGTTCAGGAGCGTTTTCTGCGTGGTCTGGGTTTCCCGTAAAGAGTCAACAGCAGACGAACCAGACCACCGCAGACAACTTCAGTATCGGGTTGCCTTCTGCGTTGGTCTGGTTTTGTCTGTTGTCGTCTGCAGTTTTCTATGCGGAGCCGTGAGTTACTTGCGGCTTTTCGCAATCGCGTCCAGTATCCCGTTCAGGAAGCTGAGCGACTCGGGCGCCGAGTAGCGCTTGGCAATCTCTAGCGATTCGTTGATCACGATCGGGATGGGCGTCCCGGGAAAGCCGACCAGTTCCGCAACGGCGAGGCGTAGCACGTTGCGATCGACAGCGGGCATGCGCGGGATGCGCCAGTTCGCGGAATGCTCCTCGATGAGCCCATCGATCTCCTCCTCGCGCGCGGTGGCGACGCGGAAGAGGTCTTCCGCAAAGCCGCGCGTATCGTTGTCGATCGTCTCTTCGCGCGCCTTCCAGAAACTCTGGCGCACCTGGTCCGGGGTCTGCTTGCCCACATCCGCCTGGAAGAGCATCTGCATGGCAAGCTCGCGCGACTTGCGGCGCTTGCCTGGCGCATGGCTCATGCCGGCCGCCTGTCTGTAACTGCTCCAGTGGCAATCTTGCGATGCACATCCACCATCTCGATGGTGGCCACTGCGGCCTCGAAGCCCTTGTTCCCCGCCTTGATGCCGGCGCGGTTCAGTGCCTGTTCCAGGGTCTCGCAGGTCAGCACGCCGAAGCCGTGGGGCACGCCGGTCTCCTGCTGCGACTGGCCGATACCGCGGCTCACCTCGTTGTAGATAGCCTCGTAGTGCGCGGTTTCGCCGCGCAGCAGGCAGCCAAGCACGATGACGCCATCGAAGCGCTTGCTGGCCGCGAGCGCCCGCGCCGCTGAAGGAATCTCCCATGCTCCGGGAACGCGCACAATCTCGATCTGCTGGCGCGAGGCGCCGCTGCGCAGCAGGCCATCGAGCGCGCCCTGCAGCAGGCGCTCGGTGATGACCGCATTCCAGCGCGCGACCACGATGGCAAAGCGCATGCCCGCAGCGGAGAGTTCGCCCTCGATGGCGAGCGGCTTGCCCCGTAGCGGATCTTCCCACTGCCAGAAGGCGAACGGGATGCCGGGCGCAGGCTCAATGGTGAACGCGAGCGATTTCCACGTGGTTGGCGCGACATTGCTGAGGCGGCGTGCTGCCTCTTCGACACCTACAGCCTTCTCCAGCCACTCCTTCGCAGCGCGATGCACATCGTCAATGGCGGTGACTTCGATCAGCACCTGGGCCGGCAGATGAGCCATGCCATCCAGCAGTTCGAAGCTGCCGACGGGCGCGAGAAAAGGGGCTCCGCGGCTCGTGTCCGTCTCCCAGCTGCGACCGGGCTCAAGACCGATCGCAGAAAAAAAGCTGTGCAGCGTCTCGTAAACGGCAGGCGTGCTGGCCGCGTGCACGAAGGTGATTCCTTTGATCATTCTCTTTTGAATCTACCATCCGGGGGCGAAGGGATGAGGGAGCGGGGCGCCGGCGATTGCCGCGCTCGCGGTGATGACAAAGGCGGCGCACTCCACGGATGATAGTGGGTTCACGAGAAGGAGACAGTGCCGGATGGTCTACGAGAACCTGCTGCTGGAACGAAGCGACGCATACGCAGTTGTCACGCTCAACCGCCCCAAGGTGATGAATGCGCTGAATCGCGCGCTCTTCGCGGAACTCGATGAAGCCTTCACAGTGCTTGCCGGTGAGCAAAAGGTGCGGGCCATCATTCTGACCGGGGCAGGCGAGAAGGCCTTCGCCGCGGGCGCCGACATCAGCGAGCTAGCCACACTTTCTGCGGTGGAGGGCCAGGCGCTGGCACGGCGAGGGCAAGGCGTCTTTCGCAAAATAGAGACCTGCGGCAAACCGGTGATTGCGGCGATCCAGGGATTTGCGCTCGGCGGTGGTTGTGAGCTCGCGATGGCCTGCACCCTGCGCATTGCGAGCGAGAGCGCGCGGCTCGGCCAGCCGGAGGTGAAGCTGGGCCTGGTACCCGGATACGGCGGAACGCAGCGGCTTCCACGGCTGGTGGGCAAGGGTGCGGCGCTCAAGCTGCTGCTGACTGGCGATATGGTCGCCGCCGCCGAGGCCTTCCGCATGGGCCTGGTGGACGAGGTGGTGCCGGGCGAAGCCCTGATGTCGCGAGCGGAGACGCTGGCGCGTTCGATTGCGCAGCAGGCGCCGCTGGCGGTCGCCGGATGTCTGCGGGCCGTCGAAGGCGGCTATGACCTGCCGATCGAGGCCGGACTGGAGCTCGAGGCATCGCTCTTCGGGCTAGCCTGCGCGACTGAGGACAAGGCGGAGGGCACGCGCGCATTCCTCGAAAAGCGC
>DASZGZ010000343.1:0-4810 GCA_035938355.1 Acidobacteriaceae bacterium | reverse complement strand
TATCGCGATCTTGACCTGGCGCTGGTGAAGCACTTCTCCATCCCCGAGAAGGCGGAGATCGAGTTTCGCGCGGAGCTGTTCGACGTGACGAACACGCCGGCGTTCTCGCAGCCGAATGGGAGCTTTGGTTCGCCAGCGTTCGGGAGTATTACGAGCACGACGACCGATCCGCGGGTGGCGCAGTTTGCCTTGCGGATCTCGCGCTAAGGACTCGCCGTCCGGGCGACTGCGCCTGCGGCGCAAACCTAACCTACGCTGCTGTGAGGTGTCGCTAATGCGTTATCGTCTTCTTTTTTGGATGACAGTGGCAGGTGCATGCGACCGGGCCGAGCAGGAGATCGCCGGCATGGAGAATCGAATGTCCGGGACAGAGCATGTGATCATCGATCGCGTCGCAGATGTCTAGCTCAAAGACGATGGCGGAAGGTGGAACGGGAGGGTCTGTCATGCCCTTGGACTTCTGAGGACCCCATGCCCACCGCCAAGCCGCTGAATCCCGTAGCAGAGGGAATCCCTTTAGCGGCGCTGCAAAGGCCATGGGCCTGTAGTCGCCCCCGGTGTAGACGTATTGTTGACCGCAGCTATCACACCGAAAGCTTAAAGCTGCATCAGGTCGGCTTACTGCTTCCGCTATGAGGTGCTCTGTGCCGCAGGTCGGAGTCTTGCAGACGATGGACCAACAGAGAATCATTATCGATTCTGATTAGCTTCTCGCCAGCCGCTTGAACAGTCTCCTGGCGGACACTTTTATGGACTTTTAATGCCTCGCTGATTTCACGCAAAGGTTAGTTGCGATTGCGTTGTTTCGGTATCGGCCCGCCTGGTGTGCGCCCGCTCGTGAGCTAACAGCCATTCCTTGCGATGCAGGCCGCCGCCGTAGCCGGTGAGTGAGCCGTTGGCACCGATGACGCGATGGCAGGGTACGACGACGCCGACGGGGTTCGATCCATTGGCGAGGCCGACGGCGCGGACGGCACGGGGGCGGCCGATGCGCTCCGCGAGCCGGCCGTAACTGATGGTTTCGGCCGCAGGGATCGCGCGCAGGGCGCACCACACGTCGCGTTGGAACGCGGTGCCTGCGGTGGCGGTGGGGATGTCGTCGATGGCGTGGATCTCTCCGGCGAAGTAGGAAGCTAGGCGCGCGGTGAGCCCGAAAGGATCGTGCTTTGGAATGAGCTGGTAGCCACCCCTGCCGTATTGAAGGTCGAGCAGACGCTGGCCGCGGGGGTTGTGATCGGACCAGTCGATCAAGCGGAGCGCGCCTTCCGGATCGCAGGCGTAGATGAGTTCGCCAATGGGCGTGTCGAGCGCGTCTGAAAAAAACTCATGCGGTGCGGTCATAGCTGGTCTCCTGTGGATCTGTTTCCTGTGACGGCCATGGCAGATGTTGGGTGGAGCGCGGGTATGTGCAGAGCGGGAGCAGCAGCAACGCGGCGACGGCTTCGTTGCGCCGTCGGACTGAGGTGGCTTGCCGACCAGAGATGCTGCGCTGCGTAACCGCGCCATGGACGCCACTGTTCGCCGCGCGCGAGCAGCTGAGCGGGCGAGAGCAGCTTGCCGAAGAGATGCTCCGCATTGCGAAGGATGCCGATGTCGGACGCGGGAAAGGCGTCCGGGTGATGGAGGCCGCGAAGCGCGATGTACTGCGCGGTCCACTCGCCGATGCCGGGGATGGAGCGCAGGCGGGCGATGCTCTCTTCGAGCGTGCCGGCGGCTTCGAAGAGATCCGGCTGGGCGATGGCCGCGCGCGCGAGGGCAACGAGGGTGGCACGGCGCGCGGCGGGCATGCCGAGGGTGCTGAGGTCGGCTGCGGCGAGCTGCTTCGGCGTGGGAAAGGCGTGGGTGAGGGATGCGTCGCGGAGCGCGAGCGGCGATGTCGAGAGCGCGACGAGCTTCGCGGCAAGACCACGCGCGGCGGCGACGCTGATCTGCTGGCCGAGGATGGCGCGGATGGCGATCTCGAAGGCCTCCCAGCCGCCGGGGGTACGAAGGCCGGGCTGGCGGCGCACGAGGGGGGCGAGTGTGCGATCGCGGGAGAGATGCGCGACGATGGCCTCGGTGTCGGCGTCGAGGTCGAAGACGCGGCGCAGGCGCGATGCGATGAGGGGCAGCGAGGGGACGTGGTCACAGGCGATCTCAACCTGAAGCGCATTGCGGGCGGGCAGGTGGCTGACGGCGATGAGAGCTACATGGTCGTATGTATGGCCGTCAACCCGGACGATGCGGCGGTAGATGCCGTCGCGGACCTCTTCGACGCTAGGTATCGCGCGCGGGATGAAGAAGGCGAGCAGCGTATCCCAGTCGAAGGGCGGCCTATAGGAGAGCCGCAGGACCAAGGGAGCAGTAGCGGAGGCAGTGACAGAGCGGCGGCGCAGCTGGCTGGGCGGACGCTTGTAGAGCGCGCGGAAGGTGTCATTGAAACGGCGGACGCTGCCGAAGCCAGAGGCCATGGCTACGGACAGCATCGGCAAGCGCGTTTCGTGGAGAAGCTGCTTGGCGAAGAGGACGCGGCGCGTCTGCGCGACGGCCAGGGGGGATGCGCCGATGTGCTGATCGAAGAGGCGACGGAGCTGGCGTTCTCCCACACCGAGCGAGGCGGCGAGCTGCTCGACCGAGGCGCGGGGGCCATCGAGTGCACCCTCTGCAATGCGGGCCATGGCGCGGCTGACCGTGCTGGCAGTGCCGCGCCATGCGGGCGAGTGAGGCGCGATCTCCGGACGGCAGCGGAGGCAGGCGCGGAAGCCGGCGTGCTGGGCAGCGGCGGCAGAGGGAAAGAAGCGGCAGTTGTGGCGCATGGGCGTGCGCGCGGGGCAGATGGGGCGGCAATAGATGCCGGTGGAGGTGACACCGGTGAAGAAGCGGCCATCGAAGCGCGCATCGCGGGTCTGGAGCGCGCGATAGCAGACTTCGGGCTCGAGGACGGAACCGAGCGAGTCGGACGAGAGCGGGAGTGGATGATTGCCTGCGTTCTTCATCACTTGCTCAGTGTGCGCCTGTGGGGTGCGATGTGTCTGGCCATTTTCGGACGTGATGGCGATCACGCGCCAATCGTGATGGACAGAGGCGATCAGGGCTGAGGAGCTGCGCATCTATATGGATACGGAAATACAACGTTTGGGGGCTCACGCAAGGCGCGTGAACCTCTCATGGCGCTAGGCAATCCGGGGGGTATGCACTAAAATCGGACACCACACATGGACAATCCCGCAGTCTCCGTCAGCGAAACACCGGTTAAATCCTTTCCCTCTTCATCCGGGGAGATGTTCGATCAGTACTTCACGCAGGGTTCAAAGTGCGGCTTCAAGAAGAACGAGCTGCTGGATCCGCGGGCGCGGCGGTTGTTTGAGACGACTGCGCTGGCCTGCTCGGTGGATGCGTATCCCTTCCAGATTCCGCTGGAGGGCCGGCCAGGGCCGATGGTGATGGCGGACGGCCACCAGATGCTGATGCTGTCGTCCTACGACTACCTGGGGTTGATCGGGCACCCTCGGGTGCAGCAGGCGGCGATGGAAGCGCTGGAGCAGTACGGCACGGGGACGGGTGGTGTGCGCCTGCTGACGGGCACGCTGGACCTGCATCGCGAGATGGAGCGCGCGGTGGCCGAGTACAAGGGGACGGAGGCTGCGATCACCTACAGCTCCGGGTATCTCGCGAATGTGGCGGTGATCGCGTCGCTGTTTGGGCCGGCGGACCGCGTAATTATGGATACGCTGTCGCACCGCAGCCTGCTGGACGCGTGCCGGATGGCAGGAGTGCAGATCCAGCGCTTCCGGCATAACGATCCGGAGAGTTTGCGGCAGGAGATCCAGAACGGCCCGACGGCGAACCGCACGCTGATCATCAGCGACGGCGTGTTCTCGATGGATGGCGACATCTGCATTCTGCCGGAGCTGATTGCGATCAAGAAGGAGTTTGGCTGCTTCCTGCTGGTGGATGAGTCGCACGCCTCCGGCACGCTGGGGCGGCTGGGGCGGGGCACGGACGAACACTTCGGCATCGACACGAATGAGGTGGACATCTGGACGGGCTCGCTGGCGAAGGCTATCCCGTCGAATGGCGGCTTCGTGGCGGGGTCGCAGCAGCTTTGCATCTTCCTGCAGCATGCCTCGGCGCCGTTTATCTTCTCCGGCGCGATGGCAGCGCCGGCGATTGCGGCGGTGAAGGAGGCGCTGGCGGTGCTGAAGGATGAACCGGAGCGCGTCTCGCGGGTGCAATGCAACGCGCAGTTCCTGCGTGGCGGGCTGCAGCGGCTGGGCTATGACACTGGCCTGTCGGAGACGGCGGTGATCCCGGTGATCTATAAGGATGAGCCTTCGGCAGCGCTGACGGCGCGGCGGCTGCGCGACTTCGGCATCCTGGCAACCCCGGTGCTCTTCCCGGCGGTGGCACAGGGCGCGCCGCGGCTGCGGCTGTGCGTGACCGCGGGGCATACGCGCGAGCAGCTGGAGTTTGCGCTGGACGTCTTCGGCAAGCTGGCCAGTTAACAGACAGTGGCGGTACTTGTAACGGGAGCAAGCGGCTTCCTAGGTGGCCGGCTGGCAGAGATGCTGGCCGAGCGTGGTGAGACTGTGCGCGTGCTCGCGCGCGGGTCCTCCGATCTGCGGCATCTGTCGCATTTACAGATACAGATTGTGCGCGGCGACCTGGGCGGTGCGGCGGCCTTGGCCGAGGCGATGCGCGGGGTGCGGGTGGTCTACCACTGCGCTGCATGCTCGACGGATTGGGCGGCTCCTGCAACTTACATTGCGGCCAACGTCGCGGGTACACAGAATGTGCTGGACGCGGCGGTGCGCGCTGGGACGGTCGAGCG
>DASZGZ010000342.1:0-2435 GCA_035938355.1 Acidobacteriaceae bacterium | reverse complement strand
ACCACCTGTGAGACATCCTGGTCCACCTCATCCAGCAGCGTGTTGTCGCGCGCCAACTCCCGCTTTTGCTCCTGCACCCGCTGCTGTTGCGCCTGCGCCTCGATGTAGGCACGATGCGCTTTCCATCGCGGCAAGCCCACTACAAAGAGCAGAAGAAGTGCAACGCTGACCGTTACCCACGCGGCGAACATGGTGCGCCAGCTCCGAGACGCGGCAGCCCTGGACTCCCGCCACTCCTGAGCGGCCGCGGCCTTTGCCTCTCTCCACTCCCGGGTCAAGGCGGCTTTCTCTTCGCCCCACTCTCGTGCGGCTGCACCGAAACAACTCAGCGCGTCAGCCAATGGTCTCGCCTGCGCCTGGCACTCGGCGCATCCGGCCAGATGGGTGCGCTCTGCCTCGGTCGCATCGCCCATCGACCAACGCGTCGCGGCGTCTTCGTCAAAATGCGCGCTAGTCCTCGCGGTCATAACGCCTCCCCCACCCGCTGCTTTACCACGCTCAGCGCGCGGTACAGGTGTGATTTCACGGTGTTCAAATTCAGCTGCATCGCTTCTGCGATCTCCGGCAACTCCAGCTCTTCCACAAAACGCAGCAGAAAGATGCTGCGCTGCCGATCGCTGAGCGTCTCTACGGCGCGCCATACCTTTGTCACGCGCTCCTGCGCAATCAGCCGCTGCTCGGTCGAGCTGGCCACGTCCGGTAGCCGGTCGCTCATCTCAGTCGCGTCCAGCATCGCCGCCCGCTTCCAGAAACGCATCTTCATGCTGCGCTGGTGGTCGCGTACAAGGTTTACGGCAATGCGCATCAGCCAGGTGCTCATCGCGCAGTCGCCGCGAAAGCTGGACCGAGCCGAGTGCGCACGCAAAAAGCAATCCTGCGTCAGGGACGCGGCCACGTCCTCATCGGACGTCGCAAACAGGATGTAGCGAAAGATGCGGCCTCGGTACAGCCGCATCCACTCCTCGACGCCGGCCTCGTTCACCGCCGTAGCCGGAAGTTCACCGGCGGCCATGGCATTTGTCATCACATCTTCCATGCAGACACGCGTTTATAGGCGCTATCACCTTTGTTTTTAATGCCTTGACTCTGTGCCGCTTCAATGGAGCGCCGCCGGAATTCCGATGTGCGACTCCCTTGCAGCCGAATAGACGAGACCCCTTGGGAAAGGTTTCAAATTCCCGCCCGCGGAACAGATCCAATTCGCCAGGCTTAAAATCGGCCGAAATAAGAAGGAAGTGACCACCGTGGCGCGGTCATAGCTTGCGCGTATTTCTCGCACGAGGGCGGCTGCAGCATTAGAACGCTGAGCGAAGTTCGCAGAGGGTTGCTCAAGAAAAATTCGGACTCACAGCACGCCCCAGGGCTCTCGGACTGAACCTTGGCAAAAATCAAAGACTTGCTGGGATGTGTGTGTAGTTACATCGACCAGCAATCCCTCGCTGAATGAGAGTAGCATCCTGCGGCCGCAAGCATTTCACCGAAGACGCCGCCGCGCTAAGGCTTCACTGGGATAGTGAAGGTATCTTTCGTTTCCCAGATCAGCTTGTCAGCCTTCGCATCGGAGAGCCGGTACATCACTGCGGTGATCTGCTTGCCATCGAAGTGGAAGAGAAGGTAATGGTAGTTCGGAAATGAGGGATCTTTGTATAGATCGGCCGCGGTGCGGGCGATGGGGTAGGGCTTGGCGCCGCCTCCGCCCGAGACGAGATAGATGATACCGTCTTGTGAAAAACGCTGGTAGTTGTGGATATGACCGGCGATGACGATGAACTGCGCACGCGAGGCGGGCGCCTTTTTCGCCAGGAAGTCGGCGAGCGCTCTTTCGTTCGGGCGCACGTCATGCGAGTGGTTTCCTTCAATCGAGTCGGCGACCGGCGGATGGTGCAACGAGAAAAAGACGTATCGCGTCTTTGCGGGCAGGTGCTGGAGCTGATCCGCGAGCCAAAGCTGCTGGCGGCTGCCCTCGGTCAGCGGAAGGTCGGAATCGAGCGCAATGATGTACTGCTCACCGAAGGCCACGGAGTACCAGCGGCGTCCCTTCAGCTCCGGAAAAACCGCCCACCAGTTTTTGGGTTCGCGTACCTCGTCCTTATGTAGCTCGTGGTTGCCAAGCGCAGGGTAAACGCGCAGATGCTGGTTTCGCCATGCGGCTGTTTCCTGCTGGAAGACCTGGTAGTCGTCGGGATTCGATCCATCGTAGGGCAAATCGCCGGAGATGACCAAAGCATCGGGATGCAGCTCGGCAATACGCGCGACAAGAGCGCGGCGGGCAAACGGATTGGTGACGGCTTCATTCGCGGGATCGGTGAAGCGAGTATCCCCGTAGGCGATGATCGACCAGTGTTTTGGCAGCGCGGTGGCCGGTACAGTAAATGTGGGCCCTGGCGCGCTCAGGAGGCTGGTGACGGAGGCATCTTCCGTTGCCAGAGTAACGG
>DASZGZ010000341.1:0-2157 GCA_035938355.1 Acidobacteriaceae bacterium | reverse complement strand
GACTAGGAGCGCCCCACTGCGCTCCTTCGATTATGGCGCGGCTGCGGGTGACATGGCCCTGCGCGAGGCTATTGCGGGGCACCTGCAGCGATCGCGTGCTATCCACTGTGACGTATCGCAGGTGGTGATCGTCAACGGTTCTCAGCAGGCCCTCGATTTAGCCATTCGTCTCTTGATGAATCCGGGCGACGTAGTCGCTGTCGAAGACCCGCAATACCACGGCATGAGGCAGGTGCTTCTGGCGGCGCGCCTCCGCGTGCGGCCGGTGCAAGTCGATCAGGATGGTATCGACCTGAGCCGGATGCCGCATCATGCCAGACTCGCGTTGGTCACGCCGACCCATCAGTTTCCCACTGGCGCGGTACTTCCACTGCAGCGACGGCTGGCGCTGCTTGCCTGGGCGCGACGCGCCAACGCCGTCGTTGTCGAAGACGATTACGATGGCGAGTTCCGCTACGAGGGCGAACCTGTGGAGCCACTGCAGAGCCTCGACCGCGATGGCAGAGTACTGTACATTGGCACCTTTTCACGCACCATGTTCCCCGCACTGCGCATCGGCTACGTAGTGGCGCCGCGGCCGCTAGTCTCCGCATTTATTGCAGCGAAGTGGCTGGCGGATCGCCATACCGCGATTCTGGAGCAGGAAACGCTGGCTGAGTTCATCGCTTCCGGCGCGTATGAGCGGCATCTGCGCCGTACGCGTCGCGCGAACACGACGCGTCGCGCCGCGCTACTGGAGGCTATCGAGCAGCACCTCGCCGATCGAGTCACCGTCAGCGGGAGCCGCTCCGGAACCCACATCGTGCTGTGGCCGCATGCAAAAGTATCCGAGTCCGCAACCATCGCGCGCGCCGCTGCAGCGGGCGTCGGCATCTATGGCATCGCCGGCTACTATCTCAGGCCGCCGGCGAAGCCAGGGTTTGTGCTCGGTTATGCGAATCTCACGGTCACACAGATTCGCGAGGGCATCCGTCGGCTGGCAGAGGTGCTATAGGTTAGTCGCGAATAGCGATCTCCTCGGGCAGCACGCGCCGTTCCGGCCGTGGTACTGCCGGGCGAAAGCAACGCGTCGCGCGCTCCATCCAACGGCCATCGAGCCGCTCAAGCTCCCGTTTAACGATCTCGGCCATCCTCTCCGGGTCTCCCAGGGCGCGGATATTCAGTATGAGTTCGTGCCGCGTCGACGGCGAAGCATCCAGTACGCCCTCGACTACCGGCTCCTGCCCATTGGCGCATAGTGCCGCTTTCACATAGCCGGTGGGTGTCTCCGCCATTGTCTTCAGATGAACGATGTCGATCTGCGCCTCGGTCAAAGAGCGATCCATGCCATCCAACCATGGCCCAAGCAGCATCGCGGGCGAAACAGGAGCGTGCGCCTCGAAGGTCCCGCGAAAGTTTAGCCACGCCAGCGCCGCCTCGGCTTGCGCGTATCTTTCGTAGTCGATGTCGAGCACATCCTTGCGCGTGGACAGTTCACCCGCAAGCACCTCATCCAACCACCCGGCTACTCCCTGGCCGCTGAGTGCGCTGATCTGACGTATGTGCGGCACAGCCAGATCAGGGCAACGGCCGCCCAAATCCGACTTCGTCACACACACCAGGTCTGCCTCCTGCAACTGTTTGTGAAACAGAAAGGCGATGTCGTCGTCCGCGCCTCGCCGTGTCACCTGCATTGCGCGAATCGGGTCCACCAGCACGGTGAAGGGAGCCAGCCGGTATGCCCGCTGTTGCGCCAGCAAGGGATGCAGCACCGTCGCAGAGATGTCCGTGCAGCTGCCGACCGGTTCTGCGAAGATCACGTCGGGCGAGTACGCCAGCATCGCTTCGAGCTCCGCCGTCAGGTCGGAAAGGCGGCAGCAGAAACACCCAGCCGTGACTTCGCCGCTCGGCACGCCACGCAACGCCGCAAGCTGTGTGTCGACCAGCCCCTCGCTCTGATCATTCAGGATCGCGGCGCAGCGCATACCGCGCTTTCTCAACTCGAGGGCGGCGGCAAGGATCAGCGTTGTCTTGCCCGCGCCGAGAAAGCCTCCGACGAAAACGATAGTGGGTCTCAAGCGCTGGCCTCGATCTTTAGCTCTTCGCCTTCTGCGATCACGATCGTTTGCTGGGTCTCAAATAGCGCCAGGTTGCCGTTGCTCGTGACGCCGTGCGCAT
>DASZGZ010000340.1:0-3119 GCA_035938355.1 Acidobacteriaceae bacterium | reverse complement strand
AGGAGGCTTAAGCTGGAGTCGATAGGACCCTGAGATTAGGGCGCCAAAGCTACCGTCGGATGATGATCCGGAGATGCTCACCATCTTTATCGGGGGCGCAATTGTGCGCGCCTACGTGATCAGCAAGCTGTGGGAGTGGTTCGTCGCGCCGCCATCGACCCCGAGCCAGATAATGATATTCAGCCGCGCTTGGCGCCCAAGTACTTGATTTTCGGCTCCTGTGTCGCTCGCGCCGGGTTACGTGCAGTACCGCGCACAGCGGGGAACCTTGAGCTATAATTTGCAGCGTAATCACGCGGTGGTTGGCTTGGAGTGGCGCTATTCATGCCCGACTCCCACAATCCACAACAAAATCACCTCTTGGCTGCGTTGTCCGCCGGGGAGCGGGATCGACTCTACCCGCATCTGCGGCTCGTGCCGCTGCCACTCGGCAAGGTCTTGTACGAGTCCGGCGATGTTCTGGCCCACGTTTATTTTCCGACTGACTCCATCGTATCCCTGCTGTACGTCCTGGCAGACGGCGCATCGGCGGAGATTTCGGTGGTGGGCAACGAAGGCCTCATCGGCGTCGCGCTATTCATGGGCGGTGAAACCACGGCCAGCCGGGCGATCGTGCAGAGCGCCGGGCACGCTTACCGGCTGATCGGGCAGCTGCTCAAGGACGAGTTCCATCGAAATGGGGAGCTGCAGCTTCTGCTGCTGCGCTACACGCAGGCGCTGATCACGCAGATGGCGCAGACCGCAGTGTGCAATCGCCATCACTCGGTGGACCAGCAACTGTGCCGCTGGCTGCTGCTGTCTCTCGATCGCCTCTCGTCTACTCAATTGACCATGACGCAGGAACTGATCGCCAACATGCTCGGCGTGCGCCGTGAAGGCGTCACCGAAGCTGCCGGCAAGCTGCAGAAGCTGGGTGTGATCGAATACAGCCGCGGACAGATCACGGTACTGGATCGGCCAAGACTGGAAGAGCTGTGTTGCGAGTGTTATGCCGTGGTCAAGACAGAAACCGATCGCCTGCTGCCGCGTCCGCCGCTTCAGTGAGACGATCTGAACGCGCAGTTTGCGCAAGCGGTGCGCCCACGCTGAGGGCAGCAGCATCCTAGGGGGTGCCGCTACGGCGGCGCCGGTCATGTCGTCTTCGACGTCGTATCAGGCGCACATCTGTTAGATCAATAGGTAGCACGCCCCCGCTACCACTTGTTCAAGGTCCAGCCGACGCACTCCGCGCGGCTTCGACAGAAGGAATCAGCAAATGGCGATGGGTTGAGGACCACCCCTGACCCTTTGCGGCCGGCGGCAAACGCCAGGTATTGGGTAGCTCGATGGCTGCCTACTGGCTAAGTTAATGGAGCCGGCTTCAACGGCTCTGCGGCTGGGGCATCCAGTTCTTGGGTCACAGTACGTAAGACCTTCTGTATTATCGGCGGTGCGGGCAGCTGTAGTCGCTGACGTTCCTCCAGTAACCATCTTGCAAGATCTGCCGTCATCCGCACACCACCGTCGTGCGGGTACGTCTTGGCCAGCGCCTCGAACGCGAGCCATAGAGCGTCGTTGGTCTCGTTCATCGAATATCCCCATCAGTGGTTCTCTTGAGTCGTAAACCCTAATGACGGCGCGAATCGGCAGTCTGTTCGGTGCCCCACAGAGAGATGACCAGATCACCAGAGCGAGCACTGGTTAACAGTGCCGGTGACGTCCACGCTGACCCGCCGATTCGCTGGATCCAACCCGGCTGCGCGCGCGGCAGCATGCAGCGCGCGATCGAGCGAGTTCGGCTGTGGGTTGAACGCGTGCCGGTCCTCATCGATGCACACGAGTGCCAGCGCGGCCCAGGCGTCCGCGTACCTAGGTTGCAGCTCGACCGCGCGCTCGAGAGCGATGCGCGCCGACAAGTGATCTTCCGCGCTGATTCCCTGTTGATAAAGAAAGAAGCGCAAGACAGCCTATGGGGGGTCAGCGTTTCCGGCGGCTTGGCGTCCATGGCAGCGACCATCGAACGCGTCAGCACGTCATACGGGTCGGCGACGGTCGCCACGACACGGTCGCCAATCTCGTCCTGCAATTTGAAGACGTCTGCCTGTTGCTGGTCGCGATCGAACGTCTCTGCCCAGAGATTGACGCCAGAGCTCGTGTCCGCCAGTTGCACTGCGATGCGCAGCTTGGTTCCCGCCTGCCGCAGACTGCCTTCCATAACATAGCGTGCGCCCGGTTCCTAGCCGACCGACCGGACGTCGACCTGCTGGTTGGCTTAGCGCGAGGTTGAACTGCGGGAGATCACCCGCAGATAAGAAAAACGCGACAGTCCAGCGACGATTTCTTCCGTCAGCCCCTCGGACAAGGCGGCGAGCTCCGCGTTGGCGCCGCTGTACTTGAACTGCAGCACCGCGAAATCGGTCCGGCACACGGGCCATCGCCTCAGGCGTCTCATCGATCACCACGGGCAGCAAGAACGGCTGGTTTTCTGCCATGTCCAGCATTCGGTGCACCGCGAGATTCCATTCGCGACGGAAGTAGCCTTCGCTGCGCGCATCAGTATTGGGGGAGATAGGTGGCACAAAGAGCGAGCATTCCTTGACTTGCTTGCGGATCGCGGCGTCCCAGGCATCGCCGCCGCGCAGCTTGCTCTGGTCGAACCAGACTTCGATGCCCGCTTCGCGGAGCGCTGGGCAAATGCGGCTAGCCGCCTCTGCGTCCTGCGAGGCATAGCTGATGAAACGGCCTCCGAAGTGGAGTTCAACGTGCGCGGCCGTTCTCGACCGGCTACCGCGGCATCCATCGTGCGTGACGAGTCAGACACTCGCGTCTGTGAGTTCCTTTGGTAGCAGTAGCGTGGCGGATACCAATGCCACGAGTACACAGAAGGACCAGACGCCGATGTACGCATACGCCAGGGTGCTCAGGCCGCAACCCGCTGCAAACAGCAGCACGCTGGTCACCATGCGCATCAGACGTGGATGCGTGACGAGTCTCTGATCGGGCTTCAAGCCATGCACGACATCGGCCAAGTCCAGCATGATCTGCGTCGTGGTGAGTGTCATCACGGTGGACGGCGGTGCACTGGAGAGGTGAACGCGATGAGCGGCGTTCTGGATCGCCAGTGCAGCGACCAGGGTCAT
>DASZGZ010000339.1:0-5952 GCA_035938355.1 Acidobacteriaceae bacterium | reverse complement strand
CCCGCCGCCTGGAATCGCTCTTCGAACTCGAGCAGGTAGCGGTCGAGGTTCGTCAGAGCCTCGCGCCGGATCGCCGCCCCGGCATCGCGCAGTGCCTGCCAGTCCGTCTTCTCTTCAACCAGCGCGGCGCGCTTGCGCTGGATCGTGTCCGTCGCCCGCGCCACATTGCGGCGTAGCTGCGTATCGCGTAGGTCGATCTTTGCGGCTGCGGGAAACGGCGACGCCGTCCTGGGGTCGAGAGTATGCGCATCGTGAGCGCGTGCCTCATGACTGCCCCGCTCAATCTGTACGAGACTCATGCGGGCGCATCCTCCGTTCCGGCCAGCACTTCCGCAATGTGCAGCGTGCGCACTCCCGCGAACTGCCGATGGAGCATCCCCTGCATGTGCATCAGGCAGGAGTTGTCACACGCCGTGCAGACCTCGGCGCGTGTATTCAGCACCGCACGGGTCTTGTCCGTCAACATGGCGGCGGAGACGTCCGCATTCTTCACCGCGAAGGTCCCGCCGAATCCGCAACACTGCTCCAGGCCTTCAAGTGGCACCAGTTCCAGCCCGCCTACTGCCCGCAGCAACTGCATTGGTTTGTCGCCAAGGTGAAGGCTCCGCAGGCCATGGCAGCTTGCGTGATATGTAACGCGATGCGGGAAGTATGCGCCCACATCCGTCACACCGAGCCGGTCCACCAGCAACTCGCTGAACTCGAAGAGGCGCGGCAACAGTCGATCGACAGCGGCCGCCATCGCTGCATCGCCATTTTCGCGCGCCAGCGCCGGATAGTATTCACGGATCATCGCGACGCAGGAAGAGGATGGAATGCACACGGCTTCGGCGTCGGCGAATATCTCGACAAAGCGCTTAGCCAGCGGATAGGCCTCGCGGGCGTAGCCGGTATTGAAGTGCATCTGCCCGCAGCAAGTCTGCTCCAGTGGAAATTCCACAGTGTGGCCCAGCCGTTCGAGCACGCGCACCACCGACTGCCCGGTGCGCGGAAACAGCGTGTCGTTGTAGCAGGTTATGAAAAGAGAGATGTGCACGCGGTGCTGGAGACGTCTCCTGTCAGAGAATGGAGACGCGCCTATTGGAGCGTTGTCTCCTGTTTCAGGGGAAGATCCTGCGACGATCCCCCGACAAGGAAAGTGTACCGCCCGGGAACCAGCGTCCAGCCCTGCTCGTTGTAGATCGAGAGATACTTCGGATCGACCGCCACCGTAACCTCGCGGCTCTCGCCCGGTTTTAGCGCCACGCGAGCCCATCCGACCAGCTGCTTCGGTGGCTCCTGGGCCGCCGCCGGCAACGCTGCATAGACCTCGGCAATCTCCGCGCCGGCGCGATCTCCGGAATTCGTTACTGTGAAAGTGACACTAGGATCATTGCCCTCGCCCAGCTTCAGGCCGGAGTAGCGAAAGCTGGTGTAGGAAAGCCCGTAGCCGAATGGGAAGAGCACCGGCTTGTGCTCCGCGTCATACCACTTGTAGCCAACTTTTGCCCCTTCGTCGTAATGCACGCTGAAGGTCGCTTTGGCTTCGCCTGTTTTCTGCACGGCTTCTTTGCCTGTCGCTCCCGGCGGCGGCATCACCAGGTGCGGATGTGGCAGGTCCGCCACGCTGCGTGGAAACGTCATCGGCAACTTGCCACTCGGATTCACTTCGCCGAACAGAACATTGGCGAGCGCCTTCGCACCGCCGCTGCCCGCAAACCACGCCTCCACCACGCCATCGACTTTATCCAGCCACGGCATGGTCACGGCCGTTCCCGTCTCTAGCACAACAATAGTGTGCGGATTGGCCGCCGCCACCTGTTCGATCAGTGCATCCTGATTGTCCGGCAACGACAGGTCGGGCAGATCCATGCCCTCGCTCTCCCACTGGTACGCGAAGACGATCGCAACATCCGCGCCTTTGGCTGCCTCCGCCGCGGCGGCAGGCTCACTGCCACCATAGCGCACCGTAACACCGGGCGCCTTTGCCGCGATTGCCGTCAGCGGCGATGTTGGAAACCACACGTGCGACTGCCAGGGAGCAGAGGGCCGGCCCGGAGGATCGACCTGGGCGGAGCCGCCACCTGAGATCATGCCGGAGTCCGCATTGAGGCCAATCACCGCAATCGAATGCACCTTCGCGCCATCGAGCGGCAGCACGTTGTGCTCGTTCTTCAGCAGCACAATGCTGTTCTCCTCGATACGCTGTGCCGTCTCAAGACCGCCCAGTACGTCGACCACGCTCTTTTGTATGGGAAAGTCCACCAGCCCGGCTGCGAACTCGGCGCGCAATACGCGATGCGCATGATCGTCGATCTCGGACATCGGCACTTTTCCGCTGTCGACCGCCTCTTTCAGCTTGGCTCCGTAGAACAAGTCTTCCGGCTCCTCGTTATCCAGCCCGGCCACGGAGGCCTTCACGGTGCTGTGCGTCCCGCCCCAGTCAGAGAGCACAAAGCCTTTAAAGCCCCAGTCCTTTTTCAGTACTTCGGTCAGCAGGTACTTGTTTTCGCAGGCGTAATCCCCGTTCACTGCGTTGTAGCTGCACATCACCGCCTGCGGATTCCCCACCTTGAGGCCGATCTCGAAAGCCAGCAGGTCGCTCTCGCGCATCGCGCGCCTGTCGATAATGGAATCGACTTCGTTGCGGCCGCTCTCCTGGTCGTTCATCGCGTAATGCTTGATGTCACCAATGACGTGCTGCGCCTGCTCGCACTTGATGCGGTTGCCCACCAACGTGCCTGCCAGAACCGGGTCTTCGCCCATGTATTCAAACGTGCGGCCGTTGCGCGGCTCCCGCGTCAGGTTCACGCCGCCGCCCAGTGTCATGTTGTAACCCTGCGCGCGCAGCTCACGGCCAATCAGCGCGCCGTAGTCGCACGCCGCCTGAGGGTCCCAGCTAGCAGCCGAGCCCAGGTTCGATGGGAGCGCCGTAGAGTAGCGACCATTGTCCGCGCTCATGCGCACGCCATAGGCAGCGTCACTCATCTGGATGAAAGGAATGCCCAGCCGCGGAATGGCCAGCGTAAAACCGGCCCCGCCGTTCCCGAGATACGCATTTGCGCGCGGCGTGCCCCAGCCCGGCATCCCGTTGCCGTGCAGCAGGTCGATCTTTTCATCCACCGTGAGCTGCTTCAGCACCATGTCGGCACGCTCGTCCGGAGAGAGCCCGGGCTGCATCCAAGGCTGATTCTGCGCCTGGGAATCGGACTGATTGTGATGGCGGTGCTGCGCGTGCAACGAGGTACAGCCGGCAACTGCCAGGACTACAACCAGGGACAGAGAAAGAGACTTGCTCATTTCGGAGGCCACCACGCAAATCGTTATTCTGCCCACCCATCATAGCCACAGGAAGGCGCAGCTGTGCACATTATTTGTGCTCGCAATGCCCTGCACAATCGATTGACTACAGGGAAATCGGCGCGCTCTCCCGGTTACGCAGCAGGTCGTGGAGCGGTTTGCTGTAGGTCCGGCTCACGCGCAGATGCGTCCCGTCCTGCAAGGTCACCCTGCAGTCGCGGTTCGCCAGCGGCTCAATGCGGGTAATTCGATCCAGCTTGACGATGGTCGACCGGTGAATACGCAGGAATTCACTGCGGTCCAGCCGGCATTCCAGCAGGTGGAGCGGCTCGCGCAATAGATGCATCTTCTTGCCGACATGCAGCCCCGCATAATCCCCCACCCCTTCGACCCAATCGATCTCGGAGGACTGCACAAACGCTACCTGGTTTCCGTTGCGGATGGCGAAGCGCTTCGCCGGCCCTGCCTCCTGCCGTTCGGAATGCATCTCCAGCAGCTTCTGAAAGCGGCTGTGCAGTACATCCTGCTGCTGCAGCGCCAGGATGCGCCGCGCCCGCTCCAGCGCGATCAAAAAGCGCACATTGTCGATCGGCTTCAACAGATAATCAAGCGCCTGCACCTCAAAGGCGGCCAGCGCATACTCGTCGTACGCGGTGAGGAAAATGATGCAGGGAATCGATCCCTGAGGCAGCGACCGCAACACTTCAATGCCGCACATGCCCGGCATCTGGATGTCGAGGAAGACCAGGTCAGGCTTCAGCGCGAGGACCGACCGGATTGCATCTTCGCCATTCGCGCACTCCCCGATCACCGTCATGTCAGGATGCTCCGCCAGGCGGAGACTGACACCACGGCGTGCCAGGGGTTCGTCATCCACGATCAGTACTCTGACATTCACTGCGCCTCCAGCATTTGCAACTCAGACTCAGACTCCACCGTGCTGAACGGCATGGAGATCCGGACTTCGTAGGTGCCGTTCGCCGTTGCATGGGTCTCGAGCGTCGCCTCGTACCCATACATCTGCTCCAGGCGTGCGCGAGTGTTGGTCAGCCCCACGCCACGATGTGGCGACGCCGAATTCCGCCGCAGCACCGGCTCGTCATCTTCCGCCCCATCGTTCTCGATTCGCACACGCAGCCGGCCGCCGACCGTATCGGAGCGAAGCACCAGGTTGCCCCCCTGTGGGCGTTTCGCGATGCCATGCCGGATCGCATTCTCCACCAGGGGCTGCAGCAGAAAGCGTGGCACCATCGCCTCTTGTGTGGCCGGGTCGATTGCAAAAGCGACCATTAGCCGGGAACCAAAGCGTACCTGTTCGAGCGCCAGGTACTCCTTCGTCACCGCGATCTCCTCCTTAAGGGACACCTGGTGCGTATCCGGTGATTCCAACGTCCTGCGCAGCAGGTCGGCCAGCCGCGCGATCATCTGCGTGGCGATGCGGGGCTGGTTGTCGAGCACCAGAGTGGAGATCGCATTCAAGGTGTTGAAGAGGAAGTGCGGCTGGAGCTGGTACCGCAGCGCGCGCATCTGCGCCTGCCGCGCCATTGCCTCCAGCGTCTGCAGTCTGCCTCTCTCCTCTTCCAGCGCGTGGTAGTGCTTGATACCGAAGTAGAGGAAGCCCCAGGACGCCAAGACAAAGCAACTACTGACGGCATACGCAAAGATGTAGGTCCAGTGGAAGGATGCCGCCTCCTCACGGTCGAACCGCAACTCCGACCACAACGATGCCGAGGAGACCACGAGGCCCAGTCCGTACGCGACCATAGTGCAGGTCAACAATGCTCGAATCAGGGGAACCCGTGCCCGCCACAGCGCGTGACACACGCCGTACATCAGGAAGCTGCAAGCAAACCCCGATAAGAGAAACATGACGTGGTACGCCACGTTGGCCCGCATGTTGCGCATCGGGAGCATCGATGCTGCCACGACAGTGGCGTACAGCAACCAGCCGCCCAACTGGAAGTGCCAGAAGGAGCGAAAGCGCGAGGTGGAAGGCAATTGCGCCACGTTACTCATTCTATTTGCCCTTGAGGCGAATCCCCTCACCGTCCTGGCGCACGAAATGCACGGTTCGTCGCAATCCAAGGTCGGCTCATCGATATCCTCTGTAAACACGTCCCTGCTCGGTCTTACGCTGTCCGGCATGCGGCAGTCATTGCGAGCCTCGATCGGCGTCCTGGCAATGTTCGTGACCGTGTCTCTTGGCCAGGCGCTCCGCCAGCCCCCTCCTCTCGATCCACCCGACGGATTCAGCTTCGCAGGCGACTGGCAATGCGCCGGTAGCTTTTCCAGGAGCGGACGCCAGCATCGCTCTGTCTATCACGGCGAGTCCAGTACCGATGGCAAATGGTTGGACCTCATCGAAACCGACATTGAGCCCAAAGGGTATATCGGGCGTTATGAGTTGGGAACCGACCCAAGCCACGGCAAGCTGGTGTTCATCGACATGAACTCTGCCGGTTACGCCATCTTCGACAGTCCCGGCTGGGATGGGCAAACGCTCACCGTAACCAGAACGGATTTGCCTCACGCCTCTGCGACGACCCCGAAGAGCCGGTTCCTTTATACCGTGCAAGATCCTCAGCACTTTGACGTCGAATGGCAGATCCAGAAGGAGGGTGCGTGGGCACCCGGCGACATACAGCACTGCGCTGCGCAGGCTCCGCCGCTGGC
>DASZGZ010000338.1:0-1796 GCA_035938355.1 Acidobacteriaceae bacterium | reverse complement strand
GACTATACGATCAAGGATACCGTGGAGGCCGGCCTGGTGCTGAAAGGGCCGGAGGTAAAGTCGTTGCGCCACGGCCGCGCCACGCTGTCGGAGGCCTGGGCGGGCGAGCGCGACGGAGAGCTGTGGCTGTTCAACGCGTATATCCCGGAATACCAGGGTGGCGTGCTGTCTCGGTTCGAGCCGCGTGCGCCGCGCAAGCTGCTGCTGAAACGCAAGCAAATACGCTCTCTGGCGGGGGCCGTGGCGCGCGAGGGCGTCACGCTGGTACCGCTGCAGATCCACTTCAATGACCGCGGGCGGGCCAAGGTGCTGCTGGGCCTTGGCGAAGGTCGAAAGAAACACGACAAGCGGCATGCGATCGCCGATAGGGATTGGCAGCGAGACAAGGCGCGGTTGATGCGGGCGAGGGGGTAGCGATGCGGTGGTTGGGCCTGGTTGCGCTGCTGTGCGCTGGTCCTGCTTGGGGGCATGCGCTGGAGTGCCCGGCGCATGCGCCGGCGGATTGGAAGGCCTCACCGGGGGTGCTGAGTGGTGTGCAGGTGCTGTCGGCGAAGCATGGCGAGGTGATCGATGAGGCGGCGCCACCAGACCTGGTGCCGGACGATCAGAGCACGCGCGGCGGGGTGCTGCATTCGATGTGGCGGATGAACGGCGACGGGCCGGAGTGGATGTTCTTCGTCTGGTGCCACTATGCGGGCACCGAGCGGGTGCTGAAGCTCGATGCGCCGAAGGTGAAGCGCTGCGAATACACGACGCCGGCCGCGCATCCGGAACGTCCGCCGCAAGCGATGGTGTGCGACTGAATGAGCAACGACAAGCTGATCGAGGCGAAGCAGAAATGGGCGCGCGAGGGACGGCTGCTGACCGGCACCGTCGGCGATCCTGAGCATGACCGGCTGCCGCCGGGCCAGCGGCTGACGCAGGATTGGCCGGTGCTGGACCTGGGTGCCGAACCGGATGTCACGCCGCAAAAGTTCAGGCTTGATGTGGATGGAGCGGTGGAGACCCGGCTGAGCCTGTCGCTCGATGAGTTCATGGCGCTGCCGCAGAGCGAAAGCATGTCGGACATCCACTGCGTGACGCAGTGGTCGCGCTACGACAACCACTGGAAGGGCGTGTCGGCGCAGGCTCTGCTGGCGGTCGTGCGGCCGAAGCCTGAGGCGAAGCATATCGTGCTGCACAGCTTCGATGGCTACACGAGCAATGTGAGCCTGGAGCAGTTCGATCAGCCGGACGTGTTTCTGGTGCATGAGTGGGAAGGCAAGCCATTGACGCGCGCGCATGGCGGGCCGGTGCGGATGCTGATTCCTCGGCTGTACTTCTGGAAGTCGGCGAAGTGGCTGCGGCGGATCCAATTCACCATCAGCGACGTGCCGGGGTTCTGGGAGCGGCGCGGCTATCATAACAACGGCGATCCGTGGACGGAGGAACGTTATGGCTGACGCGTTGGCCTGGGAGTTTGGGTTTCCATCGATCGATGGGAAGGCGCTGGAGTTGGCGGCGTTCAAGGGGCGCGTGTTGCTGGTGGCGAACACCGCGAGCTTCTGTGGATACACCTATCAATACGAAGGGCTGGAGAAGCTGCACCAGGCGGACTCGCCCCGCGGGCTGACCGTGATCGGCGTGCCAAGCCGCGACTTCAATCAGGAGTCGGCGGACAACGCGACGGTGAAGGCGTTCTGCGAGACGAAGTTCGGGGTGGCGTTTCCCATGGCCGGCATCGCGCATGTGCGTGGACCGCAGGCGGCGCCGTTCTATGCATGGGTGAAGGAGCAGAAAGGCTGGGAGCCCAACTG
>DASZGZ010000337.1:0-2829 GCA_035938355.1 Acidobacteriaceae bacterium | reverse complement strand
TGCACCGAAAGAGCGTCTTTTTGCGACTTCACGCGGCTTGATTCAGTTCTGCACCGCCCATCCACAGCAGTTCCGCAACGTCTTCTTCGGGCCGGAGAACCGCAACGGCATCCGCGCTGGACAATATATCAACGACATTGGCACGCCTTTGTTCCAACGTTTCGTACAGCTCTTTTTCGATGTTGCCAAGGATCAAGGATTGCCAAGTAGGGATGACATAGTGGTAGCCCACACCTGGTGGTACGCGATCTTCGGCCTCGCCACGCTCATGGTCATCCAAGGGGTTGTGCCCGACTTGCCTGACCAGACTCTCGTGGTCGAGCAAACGATCGCCACGCTTTGGGCGGGCGTTCAGGTTGTTCCGCGATTGCCGAAGAGAGCAGTCTCTAAGCGATCCAGCCGGTCCAATGCCTCAAAGCGATAACAGCTTCTGCTACTTAGGAGTTGTTGGAGGTACGCCCGTGGAGTACCAGGACTCACCACTTTTCCAATGCCGTAGCCCTTCTGGTGGCACGTAGTCGTCCCTGTGGGCCAGTTTTGCCTCGTGCTCCTCCTGCTGACGTTGGCGCCCGCTCCTTCTGGAATGAACAGGCCCCGTGTAAGAAACGAGAAAACGACCCCTCGCCCGTATTCATGTTGTGCCAGACCGGTGACACTTTGGTGACACCTTGTACCGGAAAAACATGCGTTCGAGTGCATAGCTATGCAGTGGAAAGCTTGCCTGTATCTGTTGCAATATAAAGGCTTATTCAGCGTAATGCATACCCATGCATTCCAATGCAAAGAGAACCAATAAGGTTTCCTAAACCGCAGGTCGGAAGTTCGAATCTTCCCAGGGTCACCATCAACCACCACGCCGGTAGCAGTCTCCGCGTCGCGCTTTCTTCGGAATGTCGAGATAATTCAGCCTGCTTCGTCTAAATGAATACGGGATCCGGAAAAAATGACGACTTCGCGCAGACAGTTTCTTCAATCCAGCTCCCTCGCGGCTGCGGCCGTCACCACCAGCGGGTTGTGGAATCGCGCAGCGTGGGGCGCGCACACCACTGCCGCCGGCATGCTCTCCGAGTTTGGCTACGGCGATGTGATCATGGCCAGCGATCTCCACGAATCGCAACTCATGACCACGCACGCCGTGCTGATGGCGCTGAGCGAAGACAGTCTGCTGAAGCCGCTGCGCCAGATGTCCGGCATGCCCGCGCCTGGTGAAAGCCTCGGCGGTTGGTACGACTACGATCCCGACTACGACTATCGCAACCACTTCGACCGCGGCTTCGCCCCCGCATGCACCTTCGGACAATGGGTCTCGGCCCTGGCCCGCGCCTATGCCATCACCGGCGACGAAGAAACGCGCCAGAAGGTGATCCGCCTCAATCGCCTCTACGCCCAGACCATCAGCGCCGACTTCTATATCAAGAACCGCTTCCCTGCCTACACCTACGACAAGCTGCTGCTCGGCCTGCTCGATTCGCACGACTATGTGAAGGATCCGCAGGCGCTCGCTATCCTCGAGCAGACGACGAACACCGCGCTCCCGCATCTGCCCGGCCACGCCATCGAACACGACGTGGCGTGGCGGATGGATAAGGACAAAGATGACGCCTCGTGGAAATGGGACGAGTCCTACACCATCTCGGAGAATCTCTTTCTTGCCTCGCAGCGCGGCGCCGGCCCTCGCTACTATGACCTCGGCCTGCAATACCTCGACGACAAAACCTGGTTCGATCCCCTCTCGCGCAACGAGAACGTGCTCGCCGGCCGGCACGCATATAGCTACGTGAACTCTCTCTGCTCGGCGATGATGGCCTACATGGTCGCCGGCAGCCAGAAGCATCTGCTCGCCGCGCGCAATGCCTTCGCCATGCTGCAGGCACAGAGTTATGCCACCGGCGGCTGGGGTCCGGACGAGATGCTGCGCGCCCCCGGCAGCAACGACGTCTACGCCTCGCTCACCAATACGCACCACAGCTTCGAAACACCGTGCGGCTCCTACGCGCATTTCAAGCTGACTCGCTATCTGCTGCGCGTCACCCGCGATGCGCGCTACGGCGACAGCATGGAGCGCGTCATGTACAACACCGTCCTGGGCGCAAAACCGCTCCAGGAAAACGGCGAGACCTTTTACTACGCCGACTACAACTACGACGCCAAGCGCGTCTACAAGGAAGCTCGCTGGGCCTGCTGCTCCGGCACGCTGCCGCAGGTGGCAACCGACTACCGCATCAACATGTACTTCCGCGCGCCGCAGGCGGTCTACGTCAACCTCTATGTGCCGTCCACGCTGCGCTGGAATGAGAATGGCACCGCGCTCTCGCTGACACAGGAAGGCGAATACCCCTACAACGATCACGTTACCTTTACAGTGACGAGTTCGCGCCCCGCCGAACTGGCACTCAACTTCCGCATCCCCACATGGGCCGAAGGTGCTTCCATTTCTGTCAACGGAACCCGGCAGAAAAACCTGGCTGTCCCCGGCCAGTTCGCCTCGATCCGCCGCGAGTGGAAGACCGGAGACCGCGTGGATCTCGAGCTTCCGTTGAAGATGCGCCTCGAAACCATCGACGATCAGCACACCGACACTGTCGCGCTGCTCCGCGGACCACTTGTCCTGATGGCGGTAAAAGAGCAACAGGAAGGCCCCGCACCGAAGCTCACGCGCCAGCAACTGCGGGCAGCCAGCCGCGTCAGTGAGCGGCAGTGGCAGGCCGCATCTCCAAACGGCCCCGTAACGCTGCTGCCCTTCACGTCGCTCGGCAGTCGCCCCTACACCACCTACGTAAAGCTCGCCTGAGCCCAAGTGCGTGCTCGCCCCCGGGCGGCCCTGGCGCG
>DASZGZ010000336.1:0-2838 GCA_035938355.1 Acidobacteriaceae bacterium | reverse complement strand
GAGCCACCACGGCATCGTCCGTCCGAAGCTGAACCTTGAATGGATCCGATGGATGCACGTCCACGATGACACGCAGCCCATCCTTCAGCATCGTGTTCACGGCCGTGTCGAGCTCGGCGACAAAGGCGGCATTCAGGCCATTCGGCGGAGCGTCGCGCAGGAGCGCATCGCCGTCGATGCTGAGCCGTACATGGTCGAAGCCCATCGAGTGCATCAAGGCGATGTCATCGGCGGTGGTATAGCTGCGCAGCCGGTTGAGCGAATAGTCGCGCGCCTGAGCAAACCACATGCTGGCGTTGACGCCACGATGCAGCAGTTGGGCTCGTCGAGCGGCGACGTTCGCAACGGCTGTCTGGGGCTGCGATCGCGCAGCCACGAAGCTGGAGCCGAGAAGCAGGCAGGCGAGAAGCATTCGCATGGCGCTCCCTTTGTACAACAATGGGCAGCCGCAGTTTCCGTACGCTGGAAATGGAACTGAATCCTCGTTATCATCAAGGGTTCATGTCGAAACCCATTCCACGCAATACTCGGCAGAAGCAAGCCATCCGCGATGCCTTCATTGAAGCTGGCCGGCCGCTCTCCCCGGAAGAAGCGCTCGCCGCCGCACAGCGTCTCTATGCGACGCTCGGCATCGCGACGGTCTACCGCAATATAAAGTCGCTGCTGGCGGAGCGCTGGCTGGATCCCGTCTCACTGCCCGGGCAGGCCACCCGCTACGAGGTGGCGGGCAAGGCCCATCACCATCATTTTCACTGCCGCGAGTGCGGGCGGATGTATGAACTTGGCGACTGTGCGGCCGCCGTTCTGCCCAAGCCGCCGCGTGGCTTTCGCGTGGCCGGGCACGAGCTGCTGCTCTATGGCAACTGCGCGCGCTGCGCGGAGACATCGCCGGCTGCGAAGAGGCGGCCGCGAAGCCGCAGATAACGATTATTTGTTATCATTAACGACTGGGCCTTTATAACCTGAGTCCGGCACAGCAAGGTTCCTCTCTCCATGCACATCGCCATCGTCGCCCACGCACTGCTCGCTGTCTTCGCCTTGGAAGCGGTGGCCATGCTGGCTGCGTGGCTGCTGCGTCGGCGTGACTATGCACTCAGCGCCTTCCTGCCGTATCTCGTCAGCGTCGCCACCGGCCTCCTCCTCGCCACCGCGCTGCTGCATCTGCTGCCTGAAGCAATTGCCGCCCTCGGCAACACACCGCGCGTCTGGTATCTGCTGGCCGGGGGCATACTGGGACTCTTCTGCATCGAGCAGATTGTTGCCGCCATCGTGCATACGGGCGATACAGCAGTCATCCACGTACACGCGCACGGCCACGCCCATCACTCGCTGCGCCCCGCCAACCTGATCGTTGCCAGTAGCCTGCACAGCTTCCTCGATGGCGTCTCGGTGGCCGCCGCCTTCGCAGCGGGCCCGCGCGTGGGATGGATCACAGCACTGGCGATCAGTCTGCACGAGGTGCCGCATCGCGTCGGCGACTTCGCTGTGCTGCTTCATGCCGGCTACTCGGCGACCAGTGCGCTGCGCATGGCGGTGCTGCCGTCACTCGGCGCGCTGCTGGGCGTGGCACTGGTGGCCGCCTTTGGAGCCAGCGGCGGTACAGCGGTCTACTGGCTGCTGCCGATCAGTGCTGCGAGCTTCCTCTATATTGCCTGCGTGAATCTGCTGCCGGAGCTGCGACACCAGCACAGCCGCGTTGGAATCGCACTGCAAATGCTCTGTCTCTTTGGCGGCGCAGCGCTGGTCGCGCTGGTTGCCGGATTGCCTGGCGCATAGCGGCGGCACCACTCAATACTCTTAAAAAACAAAGTCCAGTTGCCCGGTGAAGGTCCGCGGTGACACGAAGTGCGTTCCGCTGAAGGTGGAGAGGAAGTTATACAGCGCGTATTTGTTCGTCAGGTTCACCACGGAGATGCTGCCATTCACCTTGAATCGCTCCGTATGGAAGAGATTGTCGTAGCCACCCATCGCGTCGAAGGTGTTGCGCGGCTGCACGCGTGGCGGGTTCTTGTCGTCATTCTCGGTGCCGGGCGCGGGGATCTTCACCAGCGGTGAGCTGAGCTGGTTGCCCGCGCAACTCGTCAGAGGATTGGCGATGGTTGCCCGCTGGCCGCCGCAGGTCAGGTTGATCTGCGCCTGCTGATCCGGAGTCAGCCCGGTGAGGTTCACCTGAAAGTCTGGAGAGTTCGGATCCGCTGTGGGAGAGAAGGGAACTGCGCCGGCCACGAGGCCACTCTCGTATGTCCAGTTCAAGCCAAGCAGCGGCCCATGCCCTGCAGTCTTCTGGTACTGCAGGTGCGTTGTCTGCTGAAAGGCCTGATCGTGATCGATGCGAAACGGAGCGCCGGAGAGCGGCGTGTTGGGATTGTTGAAGAGAATGCCGCCCACCTCCGGGCCGAAGAAGCGAGAACGGGAGTGGCCAAGCACCGCGTATGCGGAGATCCCATGCGTCGGCGTCAGGTTCGCGCGAATGGCGTAGCCGTCAATCTTTGATTTATTCCATTGAATCGGAAACGAGAGCGGCGTGTTGAAGAGCACATCGAAGTCGTAATCGCGATCGGTGAACTTCCAGAAGTAGTCTCCCTGGACCGCAATCTTGGACCCTATAGCCTGCTCAAAGCCCGCAGAGAAGTGATTGCGTTTGCCCGGTTTCAGCGCACTCTCACCAAACGCGCCGAAGACGTTTTCTGCCAGACCGCCCGCGCCCGTCGAACTCGAAAGGATCAGATTCTCGTTGTACGGCGTCATGAAGAATTTGCCGTAAGAGCCGCGAAGCACTGTGTTGGTCTTGCTGACCCGATAGGACGCGCCCGCGCGCGGCTCCACCATCGAACGGCT
>DASZGZ010000335.1:0-6025 GCA_035938355.1 Acidobacteriaceae bacterium | reverse complement strand
AGTGGCACGTTATACCGGAGCAGTCTGTCGCCTTTGCCGTCGCGAAGGCATGAAGCTTTTTCTGAAGGGCACCAAGTGCCACACCGAGAAGTGTCCGGTGGACAAGCGCAACTTCGCCCCCGGCCAGCATGGCCGCGATCGCAAAGTGAAGATCGTTGGTTACGGTCTGCAGTTGCGTGAAAAGCAGAAGGCGAAGCGCATCTACTTCACGCTGGAGAGCCAGTTCCGCGAGTACTACGAGAAGGCGAACCGCTCTTCAGGTGTTACCGGCGAAATCCTGCTGCAGCAGCTCGAGCGTCGCCTCGACAACGTGGCCTATCGTCTTGGCTTTGCTTCCAGCCGCCGCCAGTCGCGCCAGATCGTGCGCCACGGTCACGTTGAAGTGAATGGCCGTAAGGTAAACATTCCCTCCTATCAGGTCCAGGTTGGGGATGAGATCAAGATCCGCGAGGGCTCGAAGGCGATGACGGTGCTCGAAAGCTCGACCGAGTTTGCGAGCCACCAGCAGTCCCCGCAGTGGCTCGCTGTCGATCACAAGAATCTCTCGGGCAAGGTGCTGGCGCTGCCGAAGCGCGAGGACGTGAGCCTGCCGGTGAACGAGCAGCTGATCGTCGAACTGTACAGCAAGTAAACAAGTTTGCCCGGCGGCCTTCGCCGCCGGGAGCACGACCCGCGCAAGCGGTCACATCAACGAAACAGGAGACACAGGCACGGCCGCTGCAGAATGCTTCGCGGCGCTCGCTGTGCAGGAGATACGACATGCTTTGGAGAGGATTTCAAAAGCCCAAGCGTCTTGCAGTCGATACTGAGACGCTCACCGAGAAGTACGGAAAGTTCAGCGCCCAGCCCTTTGAGCGGGGTTTCGGCACCACTGTCGGCAATGCGCTGCGGCGCGTGCTGCTCTCCTCCATCGAGGGTGCGGCCGTTACCGCAGTCAAAATCGAGGGTGTGCTGCACGAGTTCCAGTCGATCACCGGCGTGGTAGAAGACGCGACCGACATCATCCTCAACCTGAAACAGATTCCCTTCAAGTTGAACGGTGAAGGCCCGAAGGCGCTCTATCTGCGCGCGGACCAGCCCGGTGTCGTCACCTCGGGCATGATCGAGGCGGACGGCGACGTGGAGATCCTGGACAAGGAGATCTACATCGCGACCGTGAGCGAAGGCGGCAAGCTGGACATGGAGATGCGCCTGAAGCGCGGACGCGGCTACATCGCGGCCGACAAGAACTTTGACAGCGATCTTGGCATCGGCTTCATTCCGGTGGATTCGGTTCACTCTCCAGTGCGTAAGGTCAACTACGCCGTCGACGCAGCCCGTCTCGGTCAGATCACCGACTACGACAAGCTGACGCTCGAGGTGTGGACCAACGGCTCCGTGCTTCCCGCCGATTCGATCGGCCTGGCGGCCAAGCTGATCAAGGACCACATGAGCATCTTCATCAACTTCGAGGAAGAGATCGAAGCGGAGCACCAGTCGGAAGAGGGCCGCATGCAGTTGCGGAACGAAAACCTCAACCGCTCGGTCGAAGAGCTTGAGCTGTCCGTGCGCAGCTACAACTGCCTGAAGAACGCAAACATTCAGACCATCGGCGAGCTGGTGCAGAAGACCGAGCCCGAGATGCTGAAGACCAAGAACTTCGGCCGCAAGTCGCTGAATGAGATCAAGGAGATCCTGGCGCAGATGGGTCTGTCGCTGGGCATGAAGATCGACGAGAACGGCAATGCCGTCCCCGGTCCGACTTCGATCCTGCCCTCGCAGGCGCTGGCGCAGAGCTACAACCGCTTCGAGGACGAAGAGGATGATCTCGACGTGCTTGAGCCGATGCAGAACGAGCCGGAGAACTTCTAACTGTTTTTCTGCCGGGGAGAGGAGACTCTCCCCGGCACTGATTCCGGCGGCCTAGCGCCGCACGTAAGTGAGAGATTTGCCATGCGCCATCGCAATGCTGGATACAAACTCGGACGCAACACCAGCCACCGCCGCGCCCTGCTGCGCAACCTGGTGACGTCCATCCTGCTGGAAGACCGCGTCGTCACCACCGTTACCAAGGCCAAGGCTGCGCGTCCCCATGTGGAGAAGCTGATCACCCTCGGCAAGCGCGGCGATCTGCATGCCCGCCGTCAGGCCCATGCTTACCTGATGACCGACGATGCAGTGAAGCGCCTCTTCGAAACCGTGGCGCCGCGCTACGGTGACCGGCAGGGCGGCTATCTGCGCATCATCCGCACCGGCTTCCAGAAGGGCGATGGTGCGGAGAAGGCATTCATCGAGCTGCTGGGCGCCGAAAAGCTTCTCGACGAGAAGCGCACCAAGCGCGCCGAGTCGCGCCAGAAGCGCCGCGAGGAGATGGAAAAGGCCATGGCTGAGCAGAGCCCGGCCGAAGGCGAAGCCGAGAAGTAAACACGTCAACGGATCCTTGAATAGCGAAGCGCACTCCTTTGGAGTGCGCTTTTTCTTGTTCCGCCGGATCACAAAAAATAAGGGAGGCGGCCTCGTCGATCCGCCTCCCGGCACTGAGGGAGGCCAGTGCCATGAACAAATTCGTGCGCATCGTCCTCGCCTCGTCAAGTCGGCTTGACCAGTATGGCGACAAGACCCGATAACGCCCGGCGAAAGCGGTCTCTTTCAGGCAGAGGACGCCGTAGACAAACGTTCGCCTAAATCCTAGGGAAGTATGCGAGTGATCACACACGAGGCGGAAGGCGCTTGTCAAGCAAATGATCGTTTTCCGCTGTTTTTGTCAGTATTCCCGGCACGGAGAAACGCGGAACGCCCAACTATTGCCTTTGGCGACCTAATATCGCGGCGGCGGGCCTGCGCGGGCAGCCTGCCCTGGCGCGGGAACAAAGCTGTCGCCGGGGAAGCGCGGAATGCCGAAGTGCCCGCGCAGGTGTAGCAGGTCGAGCGGACTGAGATTGCCCGAGAAGGCGATCAGGTTCAGGTTGGTCGGGCCTTGGAAGAGCACGACCGCTCCGGTCGCGCGCATGTGGTGAAAGCTGATCCAGAGGTCGGTGGCGCCGCTTGTGGATGCGGAATGGGCGGTGACCAGGTGCTGCCAGCCCAGCGCGCTGTACTGCCGCCGCACCACCTCGACGAGGCGCGGGTCGTACATGCCGGGTGCCGCGTAGTGGTAGCTGTGCACCGAGATGCCGTCGAGCCGGCTGATTGCATCCGCCAGCCCGGGGTCGCCCGGACCCTCCCAGATTCCGCTCGCCAGCTGTAGCATCGAGCGGTCGAAGGTGAAATCGGTGTGGAAGGCTGCGGTGCGGCCCAGGGCTTCCATGCCCTGGGGAACCCAGCCGAGAGAATTGCCGGATGGCGGATAGGCCGGCGCGCTCTGCTGCGGATAAGGCGTATTTTGTTGCGGATAAGGCGCACTCTGCTGCGGATATGACGGCGGCGGTCCGGCCGGCTGCCCATATTGATCCGTCCCTTGTTCCTGACCTTGCTGGGGTATCTGCTGATCGCTGGGCGGGTAGGGTGACGGCTTCTGCGGCGCCTGATTCGTCTGCTGCTGGTCCGGCGACGACTGCTCAGGATAGCCCTGCTGGTCGCTCGGATCGGGTGAGGTGTGCGGAGCGTTCTCCTCCGAAGCCGGCGGAGGCGGAGGGTACCTGGGATAGACGGGCTGTTGCGCCAACGCGGGAATAGCAACAGTGATCACAAAAGCGGCGAAGACGGCGCGACGAGCCATAGTGCTTATGAAAACGCCGAAGGCCCGGGATAGTTGCGAATTTTCCGCGATTGCCACAGTTTCTGGGCATTCGGGAGCAGGCGCAGCTGGCCTGCTCCCGTGCCTGTTCGAGGGCTCACTCTACGTGATAGTTGGGGGCCTCGCGGGTGATGATGACGTCATGGACGTGGGATTCGCGTAAACCGGCATTCGAAATGCGGATAAACCGCGAATTTTTCTGCAGTTCCTCGATGGTGGCACAGCCCAGGTAGCCCATGCCCGAGCGCAGTCCGCCTACCAGCTGGTAGACCATCGACTCCAGCGGGCCACGGTGGGGAACGCGGCCTTCGATGCCCTCCGGGACGAACTTCGCGAGGCGGTTCTGCGTGGCGCGCTCCCGCTGGACCACATCGCCGCCAGCACGCGGTTCTTCCAGGTCGCGGGAGCTCTGGAAGTAGCGCTCGCCGGAACCCTGCGCCATTGCAGAGAGCGAACCCATGCCGCGGTAGGCCTTGAATGACCGTCCCTGGTAAAGGATTGTTTCTCCCGGGCTCTCATCCACGCCGGCAAAAAGCGAGCCGATCATCACCGATGAAGCGCCCGAGGCGATGGCCTTCGTGACGTCGCCCGAATACTTGATGCCGCCGTCGGCGATGACTGGAATTCGGCGCTCGCGCCCCGCGCGATAACACTCGGAGATGGCGGTGATCTGAGGCATACCGGCGCCGGTGACCATCCGAGTGGTGCAGATGGAACCAGGCCCGATGCCCACCTTCACCGCGTCTGCGCCCGCATCCATCAGCGCGATGGCGCCGTCGTATGTCGCGACGTTGCCAGCCAGCAGGTCAGTGTCTGGGAAGCGCCTCTTTACCTCGCGAATCGCCTCCAGCACGCGCGAGGAGTGACCATGGGCGGAATCGATAGAGAGGGCGTCGACACGGCTCTTGACGAGCTCCGCGGCGCGCTCAAGGTAATCTCCCGTCGCTCCGATGGCGGCTCCCACGCGCAAACGCCCCTGCTCGTCCTTTGCCGCGTTGGGATATTTCAGCTTTTTCTGGATGTCCTTGACGGTGATCAGGCCCTTGAGCTCGTAGTTGCCATTTACCACCAGCAGCTTTTCGACTCGGTGCTGGTGCAGGATGTGCTCCGCTTCTTCCAGCGTGGTGCCTACGGGGACCGTGATCAGGTTGTCTTTGGTCATTACGTCGCCGACAGGAATATCCGTGCGGGTTTCGAAGCGCAGGTCACGGTTGGTCAGGATGCCGACCAATCGCTTGCCCTCCGTCACCGGTACGCCGGAGATCTTGTAGCGCCGCATCACATCCAGCGCGTCCGAGATGAGATGCCGTGGCCCAATGGTGACCGGGTCGACAATCATGCCGCTTTCCGACCGCTTCACCTTGTCCACCTCGCCAGCCTGCTGCTCGATGGAGAGGTTTCGGTGGATAATGCCGAGGCCCCCATGCTGCGCCATCGCAATGGCCAGCCGTGACTCGGTCACGGTGTCCATGGCGGCGGAGAGCAGCGGGGTATTCAGGGAGATGCGGCGGGTGAGCTGGGTCTGCGTCGAAACCTGGGCGGGAACCACCTCGCTGTAGGCAGGAACGAGAAGGACGTCGTCGAAGGTCAGTGCTTCCGGTACGGGGCTCTCAATCATAAGTGTCGTCATGGACACCATGGCCGGATAGTCTGCGCTTGTAGGAAGGACGAAGACAGCGGCGGATGTCTTCGTCTCATTGTAACGCGGTGCGCGGGAACGTGGATTTTTGGGGAACTGCGGCTGACAAGCCGCCGTATCGCAACGTAGAGCAGCGGAGGCGGACGTGCGAGTGCGAGGACAAGCTGTGGCAGTCCTGCGGTGGACCTTTCCAGTTCTATTAGTGGCCAGTCTTGGTGGCTTCCTGATAAGCGCGGCAGCTCCAGTGGCCCGCGCAGAAAACAACAACTGCGGCGAGCCACCGGATCACCCCCACTATGTGGCGCAACCCGGCGACACGGAAGACGCGCAGCACATTGCGATGGAGCGGAGCTTCGCCGGGCACGGCAGCCTGGAGCTGAATGTGTGCTCCGGGGAGTTACATATCGAGCCGGGTCACGGCGACAGGCTGAGGCTGCGCATTGAGACTGCATCTAGTCCGGAGTTGAAGATGCGCGCCTATGTGAAAACGTTCGATGTATCAGACGATCAGGTGACCATCAGTCTGCAATTTCCTCACAAAACGCATCCCGTGGTGGTGCTCGAGGTGCCGTCGACCGCGTCGCTCAAGAGCGAGATCAACCTGGGAGCGGGCAAGTTCTATTTTGATGCCGACGGCATCAAGGGAAATCGCGAGATGAATCTGGGCGCAG
>DASZGZ010000334.1:0-4127 GCA_035938355.1 Acidobacteriaceae bacterium | reverse complement strand
GCGTTTCGGACTCGCCCCAATCGCCGAGCGGAGCGCCAGCTCATGCTCCCGCGCGCTGCCCCGTGCCAGCAGCAAGATCGAGACATTTCCGCACCCGATGGCCAGCAGCAGGGCCACTGCGCTGAACAGCAGCGCAAGCGTTCCGCCCAGTTGCTTAATGAAGTCGTCGTTCAGCCCGGCGACGCTGAACGTATAGGCGTCGAGCGGGAAATGCTTCGGTGTCTGCTTGGCAAATTCATGGATCAAGGGCGTCAGCGCTGCTATTGCGGCGGCGTGGCTCACTCCCGATTTCAGCCGAAGCTCTGTCAGGTAAGAGGGCACCGGATCCTGCGTCACCTTCAGCGGCAGGTACACCTCGGCGTCATTCCATGTGAAGCGCGGTGGGGCGACGCCTACGATGGTGTAGTTCCTGTGGACCAGCTGTATGGTCTTGCCGACAACATCGGAGTTGCCATTGAAGTGCCGCTGCCAGAACTTGTAACTCAGCACCGCCACCGGCTGCGGATCATGGCCGTCGATCGCGTCGGAAGGCAGCAGGCCACGACCCAGCAGCGGGGGCACACCCATAAACTCGAACGTGTTCGACGTCGCGTAGACGCCCTGCACATCTTCAGGCAGGTCGTGACCGGTCACTGTCAGGTTCCATTGGTCGGTCATGAAGGCGTCTTCGACGACAGGGGAATGGCGGATCACCTGCCATTGCTGGCCGGTGAGTCCGAAGTATTGCTCCTGCCCGCCCTTGTCCCTCAGCTTCATATGCACCATCCGGTCGGGCGCCGCATATGGATACGGGTTCATCAGCACTGCCCATACCACACTGAACACGGCCACCGTGGCGCTAATCCCAAGTGCGAGCGAGACAATCGCGGCGAGCGCAAAGCCCGGACTGTGAATGAGCTGGCGTAACGAGTAGCGAAGATCCTGAAGCAGGGTGTGCATGGTCGCTCCGGTCGAACGCAAAATGGGCCTGTGAAGTGATCAGGGCACGTCAGTCTCCAATTTGTGGAGCGGCTAACTTATTGATTTTCAATCGACCCGGATGGTGAATAATTGAAAGCGATGTCCGTTTCGCGATCCCGAGTGTTCGTAAGTGAAGCACTTGCCGTCTGTCGGCGAAAGCCGTTTACGGCATCTCACTACAACCGTTTCATGGTGTGTTAAGCCGCGTTCCCGCAATCTGTCTGTATGAGTCGCCCCTCGCTTCTTCGTGTGCTTTCGATACCGCTGGTCGCACTTTTGGCCGCTGCCGGCGTCCCGCCCGCGCATGCAGAGAGTCATGTGCCCTGCCATACTCTGCCTGACGCCGTACTCAGACACGCAAAGGCCGAAGCAGAGAGCGCAACCATCCGCGGTTGCGTCAAAGAGAAAGAGAACGGCAGACTTAGCTATGAGGTGGAGACCGTTAAGGACGGCAGGAGCAGGGACATATTGTTGGACGCCTCGGGGTCGATCCTCGAAGTCGAACAGGAGGTTACGCCCGATAGCCTGCCCGCGGCTGTCGCCGCTGCCATCGCGAAGGCCGCGCATGGTGGGAAGGTCGGCATGATTGAATCGGTGACACGGGGGGACGCAATCGCGAGTTATGAGACCACGATCACGAGCAAGGGGCAGCGGCGTGAAGTAGCGTTCACCCCGCAGGGTGCTCCGGTAAAGGCAGATTGATCCCAACGTCTCCCATGGTTCCTATTTCTCGGCTTCGCCCTGTCTTGAGTTGGGTCTGGCCTCCGCTCGACCCCGTCCGGCAGCCGGCCGCGGCCTTGGCTCATCCGGCCCTGCTGCGGACAGGATTGCTGTTGATGACGCTGCTGGCAGGCGGACTGCCCTCGATTGCCCAGCTGCGGGCTGGGCAGCTAACGCCCTCGCTTGAGCAGACGCCGCTGCAGGTGGTGACCGCGATGGTGCAGAACGAGAAGCAGGCGAGGCAGCATCGTACGTTCTTCCGCTACACCTCGGTCGAGCGCTCTGCCCGCACCGGCGGCCACCTGTGGACGGAGAATGTCGCGGAAACCCCCGACGGTCTGCTGCGTAGATTGATTGCCGAGGACGGAGAACCCCTCTCACGCGATCGCGCCGCCGCCGAGGATCGCCGGATCGCTGCGCTTGTCGCGGACCCAGGGGCATTGCGGGCCGCGGATGCAGATCGCCGCGCGGATGAAGCTCGCATGGGCAAGGTTCTGGATATCACGCCCAAGGCGTTTCTCTTCACTGCAGATGGCATGCAGGGCGACTGCCTGCGCATCGCGTTTCGCCCCAATCCCGCATTTACACCCTCCAGCTATGACGAGCGCGTGGTCCACGGCCTTGCGGGCATCATTCTTATCCGCATGCCTGCGGAGCGGCTTTGCGGCATCGAGGGCCACCTGCTCGATCGCGTGAGTTTTGGCTTCGGCCTCCTCGGCCACATTGAGAAGGACAGCCGCTTCCGCGTGATCCGCGCGCCGGTGACAGAGACGGACTGGAAGAACTCAAAGATCGAGGTTCACGTCGACGGGAGAATTCTCCTTCTCAAAAGCATCTCGCGTGACGAGGACGCCCACCACTCGGGCGCCGAGCCGCTGCCGCCGCATCTGTCGCTGGCGCAGGCCGCTGCACTCACGCGCCCGGCGAGCCCATGAAAGATTCGCTGTCATCCGTGAAGCAGGGCTGTCTCCTGCGGAGCCGGGTCTCAGCGGTCTTGTTTGTCGCAATCTCTCTTGCCGGTTCCGGATGGGCGCAGGTCCACGCTGCCCCGCGATCTACAGTTGCTGATCCGGATGCGATCCCATCGCTCTCTATTCCCGCGGAGGTGCCACTTCGCCTCGAAATCACGCACACGATCACGCTCAAGACCGGCGAGCCTTTCCGGGGCCGACTCACGGAGCCGGTCTATGGCCCCAATCGACTGCTGCTGCCCGCCGGTACCACTGCCGATGGCGTCATCTCCGCTACTCCCGCGGCTGATCGCGGCACTCGGGTGAACGCGAAACTCGATGGGGACTTCACGCCGCTCCGCCTGCCCGTTATCCGCGTGACGCAACTGCTCATGCCCAGTGGAGAGAGGCTTTCCGTAGATGCGGTCGGCGGAATGCGCAACGCAACCGCGATTTCGCTTGCCAGCCATCCTCGGCACATTTCGCTCGGGGAACGCGTCAAGGGTATGATTCACGCCCAGGTCCAGCAGGTCCGCGACATGATCCACAGCCAGCACAAGAGCGATTTGTTGAAGCAGGTTCTCTATCGCCAGTTGCCCTATCATCCACAGCGCGTCTGGGCAGGTTCGCAATTCGATGCAGTGCTTCGCGAGCCGCTGCGGCTACCCGTCGCGTCCGCATCCGCGCCCATTCCGGCCGCGAGCGCGGTGGATCTAAACTCCGGCACAATGCAGGCACGGCTCACGGCGGGCATCAGCTCCGCCTCGTCAAAAAAAGGTGATCCGGTCTCTGCCGTGCTCGTGACACCTTTCTGCAATTCGCAGGGCCACCTCATGCTGGCCGCCGGCACATCGCTCACGGGTGCAGTGCTGCAGGCCCGTCCCGCGCGCTCCTTCGCACGCAACGGTCGCCTGCGATTCAGTTTCCGATCTGTAGGCGACTCCGGCGCAGCTGGCGGACGCGAGCGCATCGAGAGCAGTCTTTCGTCGATTCAAGGGCAGAAGGGGCAAAACGTCGCGCTCGATGCTGAGGGTGGCACACGCGCCCAGCCTGACCCAGGCCGATTCCTCGCGCCGCTCACGCTAGGGGTCCTGGCCGCCGTTGCTGCCGGCAGCGACAGCGACGACATTGTGAATCACGGCGTCACCAGCAACGGCTTCGGCATCTTTGCCCGTGTCGTAACCATGACCGCTGCGAGCCGCGATGCCTCCCTGGGCTTCGCCATCTTCGCGCTCAGCAAGTCCGTCTATCGACGCTTCATTGCGCGTGGCCACGAGGTCAGCTTTCCCGCAAATACAGAACTTTCCGTTGACTTGAGCCAACGGTGACCTCGGAGCAAACACTGCCCTTCGTCACCAATACACTGGAAGCATGATCCGCACTTACCTCGGCCACGCCCCCGTCATCCCCGCATCCTGCTACGTCGACATCTCCGCCCAGATCCTCGGCGATGTCACGCTTGGCGAGCACGCAAGCGTGTGGATGAATGCCGTGCTC
>DASZGZ010000333.1:0-16703 GCA_035938355.1 Acidobacteriaceae bacterium | reverse complement strand
AACAGCAGCATGCCGAGAAAGAATGTTCGCAAAGAAGGATCGGAGAGCCGGCGAATCTGCCGCCAGACGCTGCCGTATATCGCAATCAGCATGAAGATGCCGACGACTCCGTAGGCATAGAACTGCTGCAGTAGTTCATTGTGAGCATGCCGAGCTTCGAATTCGTTGAACGGAGGAATGATCTTCCACACGGAGTGGAAGCCATGGCCCAGCCACGGCTTCTGGATCGCTTCGGTGAGAAAATAGAGCCAAATGCCGAGGCGTCCAGTGAGTGTCTCCGCCTGATTACCGGCGTTGGTGTAGACGACGTAGTAATCGGACAGCAGCTGCCAGAAGACAAAGACAACGATCAGCGCCGAACTCATGATCAGTACCTTCGTTCGGCGGCGGATGGTGCGGTCGCGCAGAAGGATGTACGCCTGTCCAGCGAGGAAGGCGATGATGGTTGTCTTGCTAAGGCTGCGTAACAGTGTGACTGCAAGCAGGAGCGCCGGTATTGCCCAGTTGCCGCTCTTCCTTCGCATCAGATATTGCGCTAGGAAGAAGCCGAAGGCGCACACCCAGCCGATCTGGTTTGGACCGAGGAGTTCCTCGTCGCCGAGACGAAGATCGGATTGCGCAGGCAGCAGCCAGGCTACTATCGCGATGGCACAGCTTCCCCATATGTAACCGCGCATGATCGAGTTCACGACGGAATCTACCTGTGCTCGGCGAAGCAGCAGCACGACGATCGCGGTGTCTGCCGCCATGGCACACCAGAAGGCCGTGGCCGCCGAGAGCGAAGCGGTGACGCTCCAGAAGAGACTGATTCCGGAAATTCCCAGAAAGAGGAGCACCCAGCGGAAGCATGGCCACTTGAGGACGGAGCGAAGGGTGACTGCTCCATCGCCCAGGGCATCGATCGCAGCAAGAACAAACAGGAGATAGTTGAGTGTGAGACTGATGACGACGCCGGTCTGGGCGTCCTGCCCAAAAACGCGCACAGCCAGCAACGGAAGGAAGAGTCGAAACGAAAAGTAGAAGCCGACAGATGCAGCGAGCGGCATCGTCGTGGCCGCGGCGATACGAGGCGGATTCAGCGCGAGAGCGGAGGGATTGATCCCTTCTATGTTGGCGCTCATGCTTCCTCGCAGACTGGCTTCCCTGCAGGGATGGGCAGGAATGCTTTGTGCTCTTTGCAGAGCACGCGCGCAAGCGGCAGATAGACCAGCAGAGTGATGGCTCCGTAGCAGAGACGAGCGAATGCCATGCCGTATGCGCCGAAACGGGGCAACAGCCAGGTCATCAACAGCAGCATGGTTGCGCCGGCAGCGAGGTTTATCCAGGTGACGATACGAATGCGCCCGAAGGCGAATAGAGCGTAGGTACCCGTCACATTCAAAGCGAGCAGGGCGGAGCTCCAGACGATGACGGGAAAGAAGGCGGCTGCGCTTCGTGCGATATCAGCGCCCGCCCAGATGCGCAGGATGTCCTGGCCGAAGACAAGCAGGACCGCGGTCGCGCCGACGACAAAGAGCAGGTTGCATGCGAAGGCGATGAGTATCGTTTTGCGCACGTCCGTGGTTGCACGCGAAGCATGGCGCCCGGCCAGGTGCGGGAAGAGAAAGTGCAGTCCCGAGGCGGCGAAGCCATAGACGGGCTGCGCAAGTTGCGTGCACAGCGCGTAGGCCGCGACCGCGACAGCGCCCAGCGAAACGCCAAGGAAGAGACGGTCGGCCTGGCTGAAAATAACCGCGGTGACGGCCTGAAGCCAGCTGAAGGCGCCAAAGCCAAGCAGCGCCTTCATGGCAGCAGCATCTATTGCTGGCGCGAGCGACGTGGCTTGCAGAAGCTGGCGGAGATCGGCGAACTGGAGCCATGTGCCCAGCAAATTGAGCAGAGCAGCAGCGGCGACGATGAAGGCGACGCTATGTAGAAGGTATGTGAGGGCGGCGGCAGCGGCGAGCGAGAGGAGGCGCGTGGCTATGCTGACGCGAACGGCAGGGCCATAACGCTCGAAGGCGCGTTGTGTGCTGATGCAGACGCTCTCCATAGTGCGGAGCCACAGAAGGAGGCTGGCGATGCGCAATGACCAGAGGCAATCCTGCTGAAGCGCACCGTTTGCGGGAACCAGGCGCATCGCCGCAAAGGGAGCCAGTATCCAGGCGAGGAGCGCGAGCGCTGTACCCAGAACGAGGTTGATGCCGATCATGCACCGCACGGTACGCACGAGGATGTCGTGTCGTCCCAGACCGCGCTGGCTGGCCACGTGTTGGATATTGGCGTCGCCGAAGCCGGAGGCAATAATGCTGCCCATGCTGACGGCCGCCGTAACCACGGCCCAGATACCATACTGCGCGGTACCCATGTTGCGGAGGACGATGGGCGCCACCAGCAACATGCCGATCGGATACGCAGCATAGTCAAGCACGCCGTAGGCAGCGTTGGACAGATGGGCCTTCACGACGCTGCTCCAACGCGCGGCCTTCGCCGTGGCAACGTGGACGGGAGCGTCGCGTAGATTTGTTGCGCGAGCACCTTGCGCGGATCGCTTGGGCTGATATGCAGCCAGCGCTGCCTCGCGAGCAGCAGAGCAGCCGCGACGCTGATGGCAATAACTGTCAGGATCAGGGCGAGCAGGAGCCGTGGAGGAAAGGATTTCTTCTCCGGTATGCCTGGCGAGTCGATGACACCGACCACGGGGACATCCTTGGCTTCCTGGATGCGCGCCAACTCATACTGCTGCGTGAGTAATTCGAAGACCGTTTCCTGCACCTGCACCTGGCGATACAGATCTGCATAGGGGACGGCAAGACGGGGAAGCTGACGCAGCGGCGGATAGAGCTCGTTGCTTGTGCCCGTGCCCCCCTTATCCTCCGATTGCGTGGTCTGCTCCGCGGAGAGTGGCGCCGAAGACCCACTCATCTTGGAAAGCTGAGCTTGCAACGCTGCGATGCGCGCTTCGGTGGCGCGCACGCGGACATTCCCGTCGCCATAGATCTGGCGCACCGAATCGAGGTTCGCCTGTTCCAGAATCATCTGCGCCTGCAGCCGGGAGGCCGCATCGACCATGGCGCGAGTCTGCTCCTTGATGTCGATGGTGGCATGAGTACTCGAAAACTGACTCATCTGCTGCTGAGCCACTTCGAGATCAGCCTTTACCTTCTGCAAGCGCTTCTCGATAAAGACCCGTTCCTGACGCGCCGAGGAGATGCTCGTGCGGTTGACCATCAGATTGAGCTCGTCGAGATAACCCTGTGCGAGGTCGCGCGCGCGGCGTGGATCGGTATCCTCTACCGTAATCGTAATCACGCCACTTTTCTTGTCGTCGCTAATGGTGGTTTCGCGCGCCAGGTGTTTGGCCGTGTCCACGCGATAGCGCTTGTGGTACACGCTCTGGAGGTGGAAGCGATCGATCAGACGATCTGCAATGGTGCCGCTGCGCAGCAGGCTAACGAAGAGGGCAGTGCTGTTGTTGCCACCTAAAAGACTTCCGGCGAGGCTGCTGAGTCCATTCATCCCGCCCAGAGCACGCCCTGCCAGCGCAGCCAGCATGGCGGTACCCATGCTGGGGTTGCTGGGCGGCATGATTTGCGCAGAAGATTTGTATTGCTTGGGCAACAAGAACGCTAGGAGGAGACTGAGCAGCAGAGAGATTGCAGCAACGCGCACCAGGAGACGACGCCGCTCCCACAAGACGCCAGCGTTCGCGACCCACTCCGGCGCGGCGGTCCTATCCGGCGTGATTGGAACAGGAGTCTGAGGCGGTATCTCATCGAGCAGCACGGATGCAATGCGACCCTGCTCCATCGGAGAGCTGGTCTGAAAGCCGTTAGGAGTTTTCATAGGGCACCAGCTATGCCAGCGGTAAATGCAACCGATGAGGCAATTTGCGCAACGGTGAGGAGATTTTTCCAGAATAGTGATGCGCCAATGACTTTTTCCGGCACGACAACCACGTCGCCGGGATCGAGCCGTGTTGACAGGACATCGTGATCGAACCACAGGCTCGGCTCGCGCCCCACGACCGTGCCGTTCGCGCGGATGATGAAGATTTGTTTTGTGTTCGCGACCTGCGTCGTGCCACCGGCACGGTGCACGTACCAACCGGCCGTTCTGCCTGGTACGAAGGTGATAGCCGAGGCGTTGAATACTTGCCCGGTGACGAGCACGAAGCCGGGGCGTTTGGGGATACGAAGGACATCCCCTGCGCGTACTTCAATATCAGCCGGCGTATTCTCCCAGCTGGCGATGTCAGCGCTGATGTGGATGACAAGGCGGCCACTGGCCGGCTGACTGCGCAAGCGAGCGAGCACGTCGTTCTGCTGCTGCGCGATCAACCGCAGTGTGGCGGAATTGTCCCCTGAGCCGAGATTCGGACTTAAGCGCGCAGAGGCTGAACTGGTTTCGACCTGGCGAATGAGCTGCTCGCGACTCTTCTCCTCGAGCTGGCGAACCTCCTCGCGGATAAGGACCGCGCCTGCGGGATAACTGGTGTCACGAAATCCGCCGGCGCGCTGCAGGATGGAGCTGAGCCTTTCTCCCTGATCGAAGCCATATGAACCTGGGTGCGCTATCTCCCCTTCGACTTTGATGGAGGCACCAATATCGTTCCATCCTGTGAGTTGATGCACCGTCAGCACGTCACCGGGTTTGAGTGGAACGTCATCCGAGTGATCCTCGTTGTCGACGGCATTGCCGATGGGGATCGATTTACGATCGGTCACGACCTTCGTACCGCCCACGACCTGATAGCTGGTCAGGTCCGCGTCTGTGAGCAGAGCATCGCGCTTGAAGCCACCCGCCATACGCACGAGCTGGGCAACAGTCATGCCGTGTGAAAGAGCGTAGCTACCGGGCCGCAGCACCTCGCCTCCGATGGCTACCTTGGGTGCATCGGCCTCGTAGCGGCCGAGGACGCGGACCGTATCGAAGGGCTCAAGTGTGTAGTTGCTATTCCCTATCAAGACGTCGGAGACATTGAAATCGATGGTCTCGGGATGCAGATCCGGCGGCACGAGGCGAACGATCTCGCCGCGATCAGCGGGTTCGGGCAGCAGGTCCTGATAGCTATGCAGCACATCGCTAAGCCGCATTCCATCGTGATATGGCTGGCGACCTGGACGTACTACGTGACCGTCCATGTACACAACACGCTGACTGTAAGGCAGGATGGCCGAAACGTGCACACGATCGCCGTCGTGAATTGCGAAGGCTGCGATGGCGGCGCGCGCGGCTTCGGCGCCGCTCCCTGCGGGAAGATCCAGGCTCACGGTTTCGCGCTGACGATTTGCGTCGATGCGGTCAATCACGATGTGGCCAAGTTCAGCGGAGACCGTCGCGCCTCCCGCATCGTCGAGCACAGCGGCGAGCGTCGTTTCGCCTTTTATTTCATAGATAGCCGGCCTCTTCACCGCGCCGTAGACGGCGATCTGCGGGCCGGCAGGAGGCACGGCTATCGTGTCGCCTGATTGCAGGCGGTCTTCATTTTGAACGCCATGCAGGAGAAAATCGTAGAGATCGAACTCGCCCAGCAACTGCCGGTCGCGATAGTGTCGAACGACACGCAGCGAACCTACGCTGGTGGGACCGCCCGCGGCGAAGAGCGCATTCAGGGGCGTGGAAAGTGAGCTGATATCGAAGGCGCCGGGGCGCTGCACGTCGCCGACGACGTAGACGCGGATGCTGCGCAGACGGGCAACTGTAACAGCAACCTGCACGCTGCGATACTGAGCCTTCAGCGCGTCCACGATAACCGCCTGCGTGCGTTCGAGGGTAAGGCCTGCGACCTGTACCGGCCCGGCGTCGGGCAGGTTGAGTCTGCCGTCACGATCGATCGTGCGCGTAAGGCTCTGCGAGATGCCGCCCCAGATGGCAACGGTCAGCGTATCTCCAGGACCGACTACATAGTCAGGGCCGGCCGGAACGTCCAGCGGCATCCCGCGTCCACCTGGAGCGACCTGATTTGTTGCATAGGTGTCGCGGCGCAGAAATACATCGGACCCATATCTCTTCAACTTTCCCTGCTGCTCTGGAAGCTGCGTATAGAGATCACGCAGCGCGAGCATGTTGTAAGGCGCAGTTCTGCGAAGCACCCGCGGTTCGCTCGGTTCATTTTGCCGTGCCGTGCCGCGCGGCCGGGGGGTGTAAAGAAGATTGCCCGCCCCAGTCGTGGAGGTACCGGCAAGTGCGTCATTTGGAACCGGGTTGAGTGAAGAACCTCCGGCGTTCGACGGGGCACCCGATATTTGCGACGACTGCAGTGACGAGAATAGATCGTCGTCATGCCCGGCCGCTGCGTAGCTCGCAAGGTCGGCGTCCGTCACGTAGCCGCGTGCACGCATGAAGGTAGTAATATTCGCGCGTAGCTCCGGACTCGACGCGATCTGGCTGTACAACATCTGGTCGGTGATGGAGTCCGGGTCCAGCGAGATACCCTGCTGCTGCGCCAAGTCTGCCATCAACGACTTCAACTCAACGATTGCATCCGGCTGCTGATCGAGAACGGCGTAAATCTGGGCTGCCGAAAGCGGAACATACGGATTACTGGCAGCACCTGTGACGGAGCTCTGTGTTCCAGCCGAAGTCGTGCCGGTGGGCGCCATGGTTGAGCTGGCATCGGCCGAACTGTCAGAGAAGGGATTTGCTTCCGTCTGGCTCTGGTTGTCATCGGGGGAGAGCAGGGGTGGTGGCAATACTGACGTCGCGCTTCCCGGTGTGGTCTGTCCTGACGTAGTCTGTCCCGGCGTGCTCTGCTGCGCTCGCGCGGGAACCATGCAAAGAGCGGCAAGAAGCACCAGGCCGAGCGTCTGCGATGCGGCGCGCACGCGAAATGTCGAATTACGGTACGTCACGGCGCCACCTCATTCATGTGTTGCTGCCAGCGGAACGACTCACGCCAATAGCGGAGACCTTCCACCGTGTGAAAGCGTATTCGAAAGAGGATGAAGCGAAGCTGCGCGCGATAGCGCCGAAGCCGCATCGGCAGCTTCTCGTTCGCACTCGCATGCACGATCACCGGGGGCAGGCTGAGCGGCAACAGCGCCTGCCGCAAGGAGCGTCTGGCCGGAACGCCGGAGGCGTCAAGCTCCTTCTGCAACAGGAGATAAAGTTTGCTGCCGGGGAAACTTGCAAAGACGTTCTGCTCCCCGTACAGCTGCACCCATAGGCGCGCACACGCTGGGAGACGATCGATGGTCCAGCTTGCGAATGACCATGGCGCGAAGGTCCCCATCACCTGCGTGATGAGCAGTGCGACTACACCAAGGCCGAGCCCCGCTTTCGGAGAGGTCTCCGCGCATGCACGAACTTGACTCCAGAAAGCGGAGTCATCGCTCCGCGCAATCACATGGCGACGAAATTCGAGCAGGTGCGCTGTCCGCGAGAATTCGCTGCAGATGTGCTTAAAGGCGTGCATACCCTGGCCCAGGAACTGATCGGCGGGGGACAACACCGGCATGTCGATTCCCCGAAAGGTATGCATCTCGGCGCGAGCCAACAGAGAGGGCTGCCCCTTGGCGCTGGACTCAATGTGCAGTTCCACGGAGCGAAACGGGACATCCTTATACAGGTCCCGGAGCGACGTACCCAGCATCTCGTTTTTCTTGAATTCCCAGCTGCGGCCGCTGATGGCCCGCAGATGATAGCCGCGGCTCTCCAGAATGCGCCGCGCCTCACGCGCAGATGCTTCGGCTACTAGAAAGTCCAGATCCAACTGCGAACGGAGTTCGGGCTTTGGCACGGAGCACGGCCAGAGAGAGAACCCCTTCACCGTTGCATAGCAAAGAGAATCTCTCTGAAATTCGCGATGAATGTGAGACATCTCCGCGATCAGGCCTTCGATGCGTGCTGTGTTGTCGACGAGATTCTGCTGCAACCGCTCGAATACATAGAGCGGTAACACGTCAACACGATTGAGCTCGTTCAGCCGGTCAAAGAAGTACAGCGCCAGACCGCTGGTATCCAGCCAGTACAGCAGCCTTGGCCATTCCGTGCCAGACAGGCGCTCCAGGGAAAAGCACGCCTCTTGCAATGAGTCGCAAAAGATCTGGAGCGCGGCCTTGCGCATCTGCTGTTCTCTGGTAAGAGATCGAGGCGCGGCAATCGTCGAGGATATTGGCATAGACGCTAGTGGCTGTACATCTCCGGTTCACCAAGACTGCCGGCTGACGGCACGTCGGAGAGCGTGGCAGCATTGTCCGGCAGCGGATTCTTCTGCGATTTGCCGCAGACAAAGATGTGTTGCTTAGTTGCCGTCATTACCTTGGACTCGACTCTGTTGGGCGGACTTGCCTTGCAGCCGCCAAGCTGAATGGCGGCGCAGGCATGAAGCATGATGTGGCGCATCCATTACTCCACGACATGCAGTGTGAGCTTCATATGGCCGTGGCCCGATCCACAGAAGACTGAGCACTTACCGACGAAGTCGCCAACCTTGGTCGGGGTGAAGGGAAGCTCAGCGGTTTGTCCTTTGGCAACCTTGACATTGACTCCAAGATCCTCAAAGCTCAAGCCATGAGGCACGTCGGCGCTTTTGAGCACGATCACGACGGGCTCGCCCTTTTTCACAGTGATTTCTGCGGGGTCGAACTCGAATCGCTTGGCCGTCACTTCAATACGGCGGGGCGCCGACTGGGCGGGAGCGTGTGGAACGGTGAACACCGCCGCGATCAACATCACGACGAACAGTGGGAGCAGAACAAACTTCAGCTTCATGCAAATATTCCTCTGGGGACGCCAGTGCGCCTGGTTGAATTGACCGACTTGCCTGGTTGAATTGACCGACTTATGGTTTGGGGGACCCTTCAACCGGCAACACTGCGTGAACAAGATGTCCTGAGCCTATCCAGCCCCGGATAGCGTGTTGTCATGTCGCTGTAAGGCGATTGTCACCGCTTTGTTGGTGTCGTCCCACGGTCGCTGCTGGCATAAACAGAGACCCGCCCGGATACGCCAAACACGCGAGTGACAACCAACTGACAAAGGACAGACGATTCGGGGACACATTCAGCGACGCCCGGCGCTAGCGTTCATTCATGGTGCGTTGCAGATTGAGCTTCTTTTTCGTCCGATTGCTCCGATCAGCGGGGCCCATCGTCGTGGTCGCATTGGCAATTCTGTGTGCCGGTCGTTATGTGAGGGCACAGGACACGCCGCTGCTTTCCGGCGGTGTCGGCTTCCTTACCAGTACAAACGGGGGCAACACCACCTATCAGCCGATCATCGAGCCGCTACTGGCAGCCCCGATCGGGCAGCGGGTGCTTATCGAGTCGCGTGCGGCGCTCGTCGAAACCTACGCACCTCGCACCAATGGCCAACCTGGATACGACCACACGTTTTTCGGAGCCTTTACATACCTTCAGGGAGACGCGATTTTGACGCCTCATGTCACCCTGGTGGGGGGTAGCTTCCTGATTCCCTTTGGCACTTACAATGAGCGCCTGTCGCCCATCTGGATCAGCAACTTCCAGGACGGTCCCCTCATCGGCCCCCTGGGGGTGATGTCTACCGGTACCGGACTTGGCGGCATGCTGCGCGGCTCCGCCGTCTCACGCCGAAAATATTCGATCGACTACGCTGCTTACTTTTCCGCGCGTAGCGGGAACCAGCAGTTCAATGCGGAACGTTCCGCCGGCGGGCGCGCCAGCCTCTATCTGCCAGAGCAACGGCTCGAACTTGGGCTTTCTTATGGCCGCCTTCTTCAGGAGACGCAAGAGAATTTCTATGGCGCGCATCTCTGGTGGGAGCCAAAAAACACTGCCTTTCGCTTGCGCTCGGAGTTTGCACGGGGCCGCCATGCACAGGGCTACTGGATCGAAGCTGACTACCGCACGCAGGCGTTCGGCGGCCTGGATAGCTTTATCGGCCGTTTCGAGCCGGTCTTCCGCATGCAGCAGACCTTCCGGCGAGACACCATCGCCAGCGATGGCCTGCCGCCGGCGGATACCCAGCGCGCTGATTTCGGCCTGGACTACAACCTGCCGCACAATACCAGGATCATCACCAGCTATGCTCGACAATTTTCGTCCACCGGCAACCGCAACATCTGGGAGACGGGGATCGTCTACCGGTTTCTGTTTCCTGCGTGGAAAGGTAAATCGCAATGACCTTCAAATATTTCCTGTCTCTACTGCTGGTGTTGTCCCCATCCTTCGTGTCCTCCGAAGCAGGACAACAGAACACCGCTCAATCACAGACCAAGCCGCAGGGCGCCGCACATACCGGGAAAACGAAGGCAGAGGCGACACAGAGCGCCGTGCATGAGGATGAGGGTCAACGCGTCTTTGATCAGAATTGTTCACGCTGCCACACAGCGCCGGACGGCTTCTCCTCCCGGATCTCGGGCACTGTAGTCCGTCACATGCGCGTTCGCGCGTCTTTGAGCCAGCACGATGAACAGGTACTGCTTCGATTTCTGAATCCATAGGGGAAAGAGAACTACGGCTGCCGCGACACGTGGGATCACTCGTAGGTAGGCACGGCATCTGGCTCGTAGGGGCGGCCGAACTTATTCAGATGTTGCTGCCTCGTGCTGCCCGCGTGAATGTCGCCCAAATCCACGGCCGTTCCGGTTATATGGATCAGCCTCGTTTGCCGGTCAAGAGAGTTCTGCGGCTGTCCCTCCACCCATACGCGCAGGTTGTAGTCTCCGTCTGGAACATTTTGGATGCGAAATGCCCCATGCGGATCGGCAATGCTGTAGAAGGGCGTATTGAGCGCAATGACCACGGCACTCATCTCCGAATGTATGTTGCAGAAGATATAGGACACGCCCGGACGGGAAAATACGACGCTGCGGGTTGAGCCCGCTTCATAGAGCCCGAGGTCAAAGCGTTTGCCGTCGAAGAGAGAAAAGACGTTGTGGAAGAACGGATCGGCATTCGGAAATGCCACACTGCTGCCCACAGGGACAACCAGCAGATGCGGCGTGAACATCTTGTTTTTCTGCAGCAATGTGAACTTGCCGGGCGCAGGCGCGGGAACAGTAGGAACAGGGTCCAACCAGATCACCGCCGACGTCGCATTCCCTGGCTTATGTGCAGAGGCTGCACCAGTTTCTGGGACCAACTGTGCCTTTATTTCAGCGGCATGCAGTATGCTCCCGGTGAGCGCAAGCATAGAGACGGTGAGCGCTGCCCTGCATGTGAATCGCACCATCAGAACCGATACCCCGCGCCAATGCCGATCACATCGCTGAAGCTTGCCGGGCTGGTGGCATAGTTGGTCCACAACCGTCGATATTCGAGAGAGAACAGGAGATAAGCGCTCGGGCTGTAAATGACGTTGCCGACAGCTGATTTATTGCGTGCGAGTCCGGGGTAGACAGCATATTCAGGGATCGCCGTGCTTGCGTGTATCTGTCCCGCAAACGGGTTATCGATGCCATAGCCGGCGTTCAGTTCCAGGCGCTCATTTAGCTTGCTCTGCAATTGAGCCCACCCACCCACATCATCGAGCGCGCGTGCAATCTCTACGGTGCCTGCATACGCGTGGACATAGTCGACGTATCCTCCCCCGCCGAGGCCACCCAGCGCAGCACCGCGATATGCATTCGCGATCAGCGAAAGATGTTTGGCCACGGGCAGACGCAGATCCAACGCGCCTGCCCACGCGTCGAAACGCTCACCATCGCCCGTCTCGTGCGGACTGAAGTATCCACTCGCGCCGATTTCGGGTCCTGTTTCCGAGTCGCCGGTCGCAAATGCGATTCGCGCCTCGCTGCCCGGCCAGCGGCTGCGCTCCGCCCGTGAGACGGTCGAGGTGTTCTGGGGTGCGCCAGGCCACTGAGGATCCGCCACATCGATCAATCCGGCCTCAAGGTACCATCGTTTCGAGCCTGCAGCACCAATCTGGCGAGAGAGGCCGATCTGGGGATTCCATGCCCAGAGATTTCCGCTCCAGGAAAAATCTGGCTGCGCTACGGCGACGAGCGAGGAAGGCACGAATGGCGCGAGAAAGCTGCGATCCTGCTGGATGAAGGCCTCGGTGTTCTGCCACTTGAGTCCGGCATGTGCTGTGCGCAACCGCAGCAGTCCGCCGGCGGCGTAATTGGATTGCACCTCGCTGGCAAAGAAATCGACCCGTACATCCGCATGGCTGGTTGCCCCGAAGAGGTGAGGACCACGCGCATCCAGGCCGAGAACGGTCTGTCGCAAGGACAATCCGGTACTACCCGAACCCGACAGGGCGTAGGTCGGGGCCGCCGGGACATCCACCTGACGCGTGTTCACGAAGCTGTTGAAGAGCAATAGTCCGCTCACCTTCAGCGGATATTTCGATTCCGTCTCTACTTTGGTCTGCTCGTGCGTGGCGATTTGAGATTCCTGCAGCGCCTGCCGCTCGCGAATATCTTCGAGAGCGGCTGCAGATGCGCTCGGCGCAGAGGTGCTGGCAGTTGCGCTCGGAGTCGAGGGAGGTGCGACAACGGCGCCCTTTTCCGCAGCCAGCTCTTTTTGCAATGCGGAAAGCTCGTTCTGCATCTCCTGGAGCTGCTTCTGGTAGGCGTCCATCTGTGCCTGCGTGCTCGCAACGGCAGCAGTTAACCGCTGCACTTTCTGCTCAGTTGTTTCGGCTGGGAGAGGCGGCGCAGTCGCTGCGTCCTGCCCGAAAACCACGCCGCGCGGAATTACGGAAAGCAGTACGGCAGCTGCGAACGTGGCCCGTCTCCCTGCCGGCCACAGCACCCACTCGCGTGTCCAGCACGGTACCGCGTGCCGTTTTCGATTCTTCGTCATGACGTCAACTGAGTACTCGGTGCGGTGTTCGCGGCGCTATTCTTTGTCCCAGGTGCGACACGCGACACCGTCAGGCGAAACACTGCTTCACCCGGACGGCTGCTTACCACATGCACGGTGCCGTCATGCTCGCGCGCCACGCTCCATGCTAGCGTCAACCCAAGACCGGTTCCTTTCTGCTTGCCCAGGCTCACAAAGGGGTCAAACATACTTTCGCGAATCCCTTCCGCTACCCCGAGTCCGCTGTCCGTAATGGTGACGCTGGCTGTGGTCTCGTCACCATCCAGCGCGACGCTTACCTCTCTTCGGCCCGTACTTTGCCTCGCTGACTGGCACCCATTCAACAACAAATTGTATATGGCACGTTCCATCTGCTTGGTGTCGATCGCAGCCGTAACATCCGCCGTTGCCTCTACACGCACCGTCACCCGCTCGGCATCCGGATGCGTTCGCACGAGCGCGACTGCCCGGTTCACCAGAGCATTCATCGAAGTCGGCACGCGCTGCAAAGCCGCGCCGGTACGGCCGAAGATTAGCAGTGAGTCCAGCATATCCGTCGTTCCGTTTACTGCCAGCCGTATTTCATCGAAAAGCTCTGCGCGCTCGCCGGCCGGAAGTGCTGGCGATGCGAGGAACTCCGCATTCGCATACACCGCCGCCAAATAGTGCCGCAGATCGTGCGATACAGAGCTCGCCATCCGACCAATCGTCGCCAGGCGTTCCGACTCAACCAAAGCGCGATTCTTTTTCTGAATTTCGTCGCGCATCTCGGCAAACACGCGGCTCAGATATCGCACCTCCCGCGTTCCCGCCGCAGGAAGCAGGTATGCCGTATCGCCTTCTGCGAAGGCCTGCACACCGGTCGCCAGCCGCTCCAACGGGCTCGTCACCATACGCGCCAGCAACAGCATAAGCAGCGAGCCGACGGCGATGGCCAGCAGGCTCGCCAGGAAAACAAGGCGATTGATCTCGCGCTCCGTACGATCCGCTTCATCGAACGACTTCATGACGACAAGGTGCAGAGGCGCGCCCGCACCATTCGTCATATCTTTGAAGCTCGCCAGATAGCGTTCACTGCCAATGGTCACGATTCCTTCGCTGCTTTGACGAAGGGACGTCATCATTCCTTTGAGCGGATCCCGCTTCTCCTTTGGCAGCGTACTCGCCACAATGTCGTCGCCGGCAACGAAGGCCGCCTCGGCCCCTGCCCCGCGACCCACTTCCCGCAGCAGGCGGTGGTCAACGGCATAGCCACTCACGACGTAGCCGAGCAGTGTTCCACTCGCCGCGCTGCCAAAATAGAGCGGCCGCACGGAATATTCGTACAAGCGGCCACCGCTGAGGAGATAGTGCCTGCTCGGATCGCGAATAACCGCCTGCAGGTCCGCCTTCAGCTGGTCTGTGTTTTCCGCGTCCTCCGCATTGGCGGCCAGGACATGGTTGTTCGAATCGGCAAGCGCAAATAGTTCGTTGCCGCTGGTTTTCCAGAAGTCCACCGCATCATCCGTAATCGTGCGCGGATCGCTGGTGGTCATCAACGCTTTCAGACTAGGAAGACTAGCCAGGAGAGAGCTCTCCTGATCCAAGGCTGAGCGTCTGTGGGCTTCAATATCTTGAAAGGTCTCCACCGAGTGTTGCAGGTCGGCGGCCAGCGCCGCTTGCACGTGATGCTGCAGGCGGCTGCGCACGATCAGCAGGCTCGATGCTGTGGTCCCCGCAATGATCAATACCAAGGAAGTCAACAGCAGAACGCGTGTTCGGATTCCTGGACCCTCTTTCCCGTTGAGCACAAAATGCACTTTCTTACGGCACGAATTTGTAGCCAGCGCCGTAGATTGTCTGCAGATAGCGCGGCTCGGTGGCGTTTGGTTCCAGCTTTTGCCGCAATTTCAAAATCTGGTTGTCGACAGTGCGGGTGGTTGGATAGGAGTTATATCCCCACACCTCATTCAAGAGCTCTTCCCGGCTCAGGACGCGCTCGGCGTTCTCCACAAAATACTTCAGCAACTTAAACTCATGCGCTGTCAGCGTGATCGGCGTGCCTGCGCGCCGGGCGCTCATTCTGGCGAAGTCGACCTCGCATTCGCCAAACTTGTAAGTCACCATCGTCGTTGGCTTATGCCTACGCCTTAAGGCGGCCTGTACCCGCGCCATCAGCTCCCGCGGACTGAAAGGCTTGGTCACATAGTCGTCTGCACCCAGCTCAAGCAGTAGGACCTTGTCAGCAACTTCACTGATTGCGCTCACGACAATGACCGGAATGTCCGGCTGCTCTGCCTTCATGGTCTTGCAAAGGTCACGACCGAAGATGTTCGGCAGAAGCAGATCCAGTACTACGGCCGATGGCTTCGCCGCGTGAAATGCGTCCAAACCCGCCTGCCCATCGCCGCATACCGTAACGATGTAGCCCTGCTCATGAAACATGCGCTGGAGCACCTTCTGCATGCGCGGGTCATCCTCGACGACGAGGATATGAGTCCGTGTGCCACCGGACTGTCCTTCTGTGCTATCAGAACCGGTCATAGGCGTCTCGACATGCAGCATATTCCTTCTCTCCTGGTTTCAGCGCTACTTCATGGCATCCGGATATCATGGTCATCACAATTTTGGGTGAAGCATTTCGATTTTTTCGATGGCCCAACTCGCGAGCTCCACATTCGTGGGATTCGTCTTCTCTATGCTACGCAGACGTTCAAGGGAGCCCAGATCGCCTTGCCAGGCCACGATGCGGATCGCACGCGCCTTGATCGCTGTGTTCGGGCTGCTAAGCGCCTCCCGCACCACTGGCAGAACTGCTGAACCGGCCTGGATAAGCATCCACTCGGTGCGGTCCGCCAGCTGTGTATCGGCCGATCCCAGCGCCTGCACCGCAGGTCGCGCATCCGCACCGATCCTGTCCCACAACTGAAATGTAGCCACGATGCCATCAAACTGTGCCGAGTCATCGCCCGGACGGAAGGCCTGCTCTTCGAGCGCATGCATTGCTCCCGCGCCCTTTAACATCGAGATCGCCTGCACCATCTTCATCTGGCACCTGAAGTGGCCCATGATCTCGTCCGTTTCTACTTGCGTTAACTTTGGCTTACCGCGCCGCACATAGTCGTCGCCGAGCTGAATGGCGACTTTCATTTCCAACCGCAACTGCACAGGAACGGCGTTGAGCGCTACGTCCGGTTGGTGCCTCGCCATCGCCAACGCCGCCCCGCCGCGAACGCCAGGGTCGCTATGTGACAGCAGCGGCAACAATGTTTCCGCGCTTACGTCGCCGGGCATTCGGGACAGGGCGACCAGTGTTTCCTGCAGAACTCGTGGACTCTTGTCTTGCAACAACGGAAGTAACATATTTGCAGGAGCACCGAGCCTGCCCAATGACCACGCTGCGTTCACCCGAGCATCGGCGTTTCCGGATCGCAGCGCGTCGGCGAATGCCGCTGGAGGGGTACTTGGCCGTGCGATCACCAACGCAACGGCGGCCGCTCGTGAAACATGATCGTCCGGATCAAGCAGCCAATGGGTAAACTCACTTTCCAGCGCGAAGCCGTGATAGCGCGACAGTTCAAGGATTGCCTTCGTTCGAACAGCGCTCTCACCCACATTCGCCTGCGAAGCCAGCGCGGCGAGCTTTCGCTCCACAGGCCTTCCGACAGCGTCGGCTCCCAGCCGGGGATAGTCCACGTTGATGCCATCCACCCCAGCAGCCACCGCCGCTTTCATCCCGGCTAAGTCCATCTCGTGATCGTTGACAGAAAAATTTGCAATGACCGCTTTGCCTGCGCGGTGATAGGTCTCCACTTGCTCGGCAGTCACGCCAGGCTGGACCCATGCGGCCTGCTCCTCATTGGCGCGAGGGTATAACTCTTTTACATCCGCCCATTCGCCGCCGAAACGCACGCGCTCAAGCATGCCCTCACGCTGCAGAAGCTGAATGACGTCAGGTCCGATGCCTTTGTCCTTCATGTCCAGGATCAGCTGGATATCCTGCTCCCGGGC